>NZ_BLRL01000012.1 GCF_015082335.1 Moritella sp. F3
TATGTAAATAAGCTTAAATTTAAATTTAAGCTTATTTACACTTAGTCTATAAAATAAAAAAAGCAAAGGTGAAAAACAACAATGAAACGTAAACAACTGTAAATAAAGGAAAAGAAATGCAAACGACCATGAGTAGTTTAAAAACTATCCATATTTTAAAACCGGATAATCAACCAATAAATAAAATATATTGTACATAATAAACATAGATAAAATAATCAATAGCTACCGTTAAAAATCATCATAGGTCACTTCAAAGTATCAAAATAAGATTAATTAACCAAAAACACAAACGGGATTTTATGCTAAACCAGCACACCAGCAGTAACACCTCCTAAATTTGTAAAAAAAACTAATCCACCAACATAATCAACACATCAAAAAGTAAATCAAACTCACAAATTAAGTTATAAAAAAACCAAAAAAACAACATCAACAAACTAACCCCTTGTAAAAGAAGACATTGAATCTCCAACCTACAAATAAAATGTATAAATAATGTATGACGAATGTTTTGTTTTTTTAACGAAAAATGATAAAGCAATAGCTCTAAATCACACTTACAGTATTTAAATTGCCACAAACTTGGCTATTTCAAACATTGATGTATAGTTGATTTCCCTATATTAAGCCATAACAACAGTGATATTGATCGTGAGAGAGATAGTGGTAACGATTGTTGACATTCTTAGAGTAAATAATTTAGCCGTATAACCTTATCTTCAATTCAATCTTGAAGGCTTGAATTTTTACAGTAATTAATATTTTTAGGCATAACATTATGACTTATAAAAACCTCGCTTTAACCGCCTTGGCACTGGCAGTGGCTACAGGCTGTTCCAGTTCAAATACCAACCAGACTAATAGTGCAGCGTTCAATCAGGATTGGATCCAAGATAAAGAATACAACCTGACAATTTTACATACCAACGATAATCACGGTAACTTCTGGCAAAATAAATACGGTGAACGCGGCATGGCTGCGCGTGCAACACTCGTAAACAACATCCGTAATGAAGTCCAAGCTGAAGGAGGCTCAGTCTTACTACTCTCTGGTGGTGATATAAATACCGGAGTTCCAGAATCAGACTTGCAAGACGCCGAACCAGATTTTATTGGTATGAACATGATTGGTTACGATGCAATGACATTAGGTAATCATGAATTCGATAACACACTTGATGTACTAGCAAAGCAAGAAGGCTGGGCAAACTTCCCATTCATCTCTGCAAATATCTATAAAAATGGTAAGCGTATGTTTGATGCTTACAAGATATTTAACAAAGACGGTATCAAGATTGCTGTTATTGGTTTAACGACAGAAGATACTGCCAAAATTGGTAACCCTGAATTTATTAGCGAATTAGAATTCCGCGATCCGAAAGTGGAAGCTAAAGCATTAATAGCTGAATTGAAAGCAACTGAAAATCCAGATGTAATAATTGCTGCAACGCATATAGGCCATTACCTAAACGGTGATAACGGTTCAAATGCACCGGGTGATGTACAGTTAGCGCGTTATCTTAACGAAGGCGATTTAGATATGATCGTCGGCGGTCATTCACAAGAACCTGTGTGTATGGAAGGCGCTGAATACGCAAACTTCAAACCAGGTCAAGACTGTGCACCCGATGTGCAAAACGGTACTGACATTGTACAAGCACACGAATGGGGAAAATATGTGGGCCGTGCAGATTACACCTTTATAAATGGTGAGTTCACACTGCAATCGTACAACCTCATTCCAGTTAACTTAAAGACAAAAATTAAAAATGCCGAAGGTAAAAAAGTACGCGTACTTATCCAAGATGAAATAGCACAGGACCAAGCCGTATTTAATGCGTTAAAACCTTTCCAAGATAAAGGCCAAGACGCGCTAAATATCCAGATCGGTCAAAGTAATGGTGTCCTTCAAGGTGAACGTAAAATCGTTCGTAATAACCAAACAAACCTAGGCCGTTTAATTGCAACATCGCATATGCAACGTGCTAAAGCTGACTTTGCAATAATGAATTCTGGTGGTGTACGAGCCTCAATCGAAGCAGGTAATATCTCTTATAAAGACGTATTAACTGTTCAACCGTTTGGCAATATCATTACATATGTTGATATGTCTGGCGCAGAAATCATGGATTACCTGAATATAGTGGGCACTAAGACCCGTGATTCAGGTGCTTATGCTCAGTTCGCAGGTATCCAAATGACTGTTGCAGGAGACCAAGTTACAAATGTTGTTATTTCAGGTAAAGCACTAGATACAACAGCAACCTACCGTTTCACTATTCCATCATTTAACGCCGCAGGCGGTGATGGCTATCCAAACATCACTGCACACCCCGCATTTGTAAACACAGGTTATGTTGATGCTGAAGTGCTAAAAGACTATATCCAAGCAAACTCACCGATCAACATCGATGAGTTCGCACCAAAAGATGAAATTTCCTCTCAGTAATTAAGAATCCTAAACCAATATAAAAATAAAAATAAAAGCCGCACATCTACGTGTGGCAATTTTAATGAGGCATAAAAATGTTAAAGAAAACAGCTCTTGCTCTAGCCGTCTCTACGTTATTTGTAGGTGCCGCAGCACAAGCCGCAACAATCTATAAAAATGACAACGGTGACACTCTTAAACTTTACGGAGAAGTCGGTGTCGGCGGCCATTTTGGTCCTGATTATGATTATGGTGAATTTTATCAATCACCTATCGCTGGTAATAACAAAGGTTATGGGGATGAAGAAAAAGATTACATCGACGATAGCTTTGCAACTCTGGGTGTAAAAGGTAATTACCAAGAAGTTTACTACCGTCTTGAGTTAGATTACGAACGTGAAAACTGGATTGGCGGATCGGGTGATATGGTACTAAGTATCGACAAAATGTTCATCGGTTACCACATCACTGAAGACCATGCTATTGAAGTCGGTATCACCGATACCGCCTTTGATGATTATGATAAATACGGTGACTTAACATTTGATACCACAGTAGAAACTGGAGAAGCAGGTGATCAGGCGAATACTATCAAGTATGAAGGGAAAATCTGGAAAATTAAATTAGGTACTTCTTATTCATATCAAGCTGAATCATCGTCTGGCGCTGTACTGGGCGACGTAGTTAATGGGTATGTAGGTTATTTTGGTGACATCGTATCAGCGGTTATAGGCGTTGAGCAACGTGCCGGCTCTGCTGGTGAGTCTAAATACGGTAAACAACAATTAGCGGGCTTTGGTATGCGTATAAACGTGACTGATTCGATCACATTGGGACTTAACGGTTATATCGAAGATGAAGATAAATCTGAAGAAGACACCACTGTTGATGTTACTGATCCACTAAACAAGATCAAATTGTACAACGACTACCAAACCTTTAGAAACAAAGGTGCATTAGCATCTGCAAGTTACAAACTTACGCCTAAATGGGAATTAACTGGTTCTTATAACTTCGAAGAATATGAGCAATGGGCTATCGATAATGCAGAGTACGACGCGACTCCATATTCTTGGGGCGACGAGCGTACTTGGAGCACTGTCGGCGTAAACTTCCGCCCATCAAGCTCAGTTATTTTCGCGATTGAAGGCAACTTCGGCGAAGCCGCACAAGATGCTTACGCTTACGCACGCGTTTACTTCTAGTATTTCCATCATTTCGATGTAGAACCAGTTAACGAATTTAAGGTAAATTATGAAAAAGAAATTATTAGCCCTCACAATCGGCGGCGTATTATCAGCAAGTGCTCAAGCTGATATGAATGATATTATCATTACTGAATATATAGAAAGTACTAGTTATAACAGTAACGTAATTGAATTAACCAATACAGGCACGAGTAACTATACGTTTAAAGATGAAGACACGCTTGAATACAGCTCATATTCTAATCAAATTTTAAATCCAGATGGTAAGAATATCTTCACTGGACAATCAATACCCGCAGGCGGAACATTAGTTATCTATGATCGACTAATGGCTGCTGACGAGATAGCTAAAATTACAGGTGCAAAAGTCGCAGCGACTAGCTATAAGTATCTTGACGAACACAAATACAACCACTTAGGATTTAGTGGTGATGACCAAGTATTATTAAAACGTGGGGTTAATGTCGTCGATGTTATTGGTGTCAATGGTACAAAATGGGGTGAAAATAAATCGTTTACACGTCGTTTAGCGAATGACGGTTCAACTCCAAGTGGCGATACAATCAGATACATTGAAGAAAACTGGCTCGATACGACAGCCAATGGATTTGCTGATTTAGGGACTCCAACATATGGCAGCCCAGCGGCTTTACCGGCTGATCCTGAAGTGTTCAAAATGACAGCTGATGACGAAGGCTCATTCATAACTGCGCTTGCACGCTATGTAGGCAAAGAAGTCATCATTAACATTGACGTTAATGATGACGAAGCTGAAGATCAGAGCTTAGTGATCACGCGTAGCTTTGGATTTAACGTCAACGGCTACACGAATAACATGAGTGCTTCTTACAAGCGTGCTAACGTTCAGCCAAACCAAGAGTTTGTTGCAGGAACCTCATTTGCTGGAAAACAACAATTAGATAACGTCAGTAATACACTAATCATTGACAGTGTCTTCCCTGCAGAAGATGGCACCATCGCTTATTACCCAACCTTCCATACTGATTCCGCCAATAACGCTATTCGTATTAATGATAAGATCAAAACGATACAAGGTATTATTGTAGAAAGTGAGTTCGGCTATAAACTACTTGTGACAAAGGAAGTTGATAGTTCCAACTTCGATCGAACTGAGCGACCAGCAAAACCAACGCTTAGCACAACGGTAGAAGATGGATATTTTGCTATCAAAATTGCGACTCAAAATGTATTGAATTTATTCAACTCTCCATTTGGCGGTGCAGATAACTTACATGGCGGAAGTCGTGGCGCAAATACTGAGTCAGAATATCAACATCAGAAAGCCAAGCTAGTAGAAGCTGTTTATGGCTTAAATGCTGATATTGTTGGCTTAATGGAAATAGAAAATAATGGTTTCTCAGATACAGGTACAATTGCTGAATTTGTAGAAGCAATTAATGCTAAATATTACAACCCAAGACCTGAAGATAAGAATGACCCTGAATCGTCAGTTAATAAGTATGCATTTATTGGCTTCGATTCAAATGGTGACACCGTATTAGATGAACTAGATTCTATTGGTTCTGATGTTATTACTTCAGGCATTATCTATCGCCCGTCAAAAGTCAGTATCAAAAGCACTAAGATCATCCAGATGCCACAGCAACATGCTCCGGCAACAGTGGATTACAACAATGTTGTGGTGAAAGATCAAAAAGGTCAAACATTAGAAAGTGGAGATAATTACCAACGCGATACCGTCGCAGCAACATTTGTGATAAACCAAACAAGTAAACATCTGACTGTTGCAGTGAATCACTTTAAATCAAAAGGTTCAACCTGCCATGAAGATTGGGAAGGTGTCGATTTTAGTGAAGATCAATTTAATGACGCAGGCCAATATACAAATTCTCAAGGGAATGATGACGCCCCTGATTTAGATTTCCAGGGCCAATGTGAGAATTTCCGTGTCGCAGCGGCGGTTCAACTCGGTGACGAATTAGAAAAAATAGGTGGTGATCGTGTCGTCATTGGCGATATGAATTCATACGCCAAAGAAGATCCTATTTTAGTGTTAACAGAGAATGTTACCCAAAAAATAATCAAAACTGCGCGTGATACTTTTATTGGTAAAACCCCACAGTTTAATAATACTGGCGAGCCGATTGTCGTGAATAAAACATATGGTTACATTAGTGCCGTAGATAAGAAAGACAAGGAGCGTGGGCACGTTAGCTGGAGTTATGCATACGATGATTCAATTGGCTCTCTCGATCATATCTTAATTACCCCGTCATTAGAGTCTCGTCTTATTGATGCGACTGATTGGCACATCAATGCTGCTGAATCAGTCTATTACGATTACAGTACATATCGTCTCGATGAGACAAAAGGCCTTGTATATTCAAAAGGTGAAAACGGCTCGACTAACTTTGTTGTAGACGATTCATATCGTTCATCAGATCATGATCCTGCGATTATGTCTATATCGTATAAATATGGCGAAGTAAGTAATGGCGAAGCTGTCCACCTCGTGATTGAAAGTGGAGCGATTAGTATTCCTTATAGTATTCCGGCCTCAGCATCAGTAAAAGCAGGAGACACAGCAGAAATATCATTATCATCAAGTGTTGATATGAGTGACGTATTACTTCCTACAGTCGCAGTCACTAAAGATGGTCAATCATTAGTGCATATTGAAGTCGACGGTATTAAAGCAGGTACTTACAGCGCAACAATGAAATTAGTACGAGATGGTAAAGAGATGCCTGCACATGGCCAATCAATGACAATTGAAGTAGTCAAATCAGACTCATTAACTCCCCAAATTGTCATACCTGAAAGCGATAATAGCGGTGGTTCATTTAGTCTTTTTGGCATTTTATCACTATTGGGTGTAGGTTTTTCACGTCGGATTAAAGCGTAACAAATAACTACCTAATTTAACGACAAACGAGCAATCACTTATTACTTTAGTGATTGCTATTACGCTGTCGTGAACAGTCTCTTTTAAGTTAAAATTTATAGGCAATTAAATATGAATAACAAAACTAAAATAGCCATACTGCTATTATCACTTACCTCACTAGCTGCATGCGGTGATAGTAGTGACGATAAATCAACAATGAGTAGTGTTACAACTGTCGGACAGGAAACACCTGTCGGTGTCGATGTTGCAGTTAATGGTAGTTTCGAAATTTTTACTGATCCTACAACCCCCACTGGCTGGACGACGATTGATACTTGGGGAGTCGCGGTTGCACAAGATAGTACAATTTTTACAACCGGTTTAAATTCTGGCGCTTTTACAGTGACTAAAACTAAAGCTGATTTCCGTCAAAGTATCGATGTGGTCAATGGTAAAACATATACTCTCTCTATGTCGATTTATCATACCGAAGGCGGAGTGAAAACTCGACTTTACCTAGCTGATTATGTAAATGTGTATTCAGATCCTAGCTTAGTCAATCAATGGCAAGAAATTAGCTTTGAATACAAACCGACTGAAGATAAAAATATTGAAATTGGGACGCGCTTTTATTCTGTAAGCGGTACCTTTGATAATGAAGAAATCGTTTATATTGATAATCTAGTATTATTAGCAACAGGCGAAGCTAAAGAACCAGCTCCTCTTTTACCACCACCAGCTATTGGTAAAAACCCTGAAGCTTTAAAAGCATATTATCAAAGTGCTGAAGGAAAAACTGGTTTTGAATTAAAAACAGCACTTTATGATATAATTAAAGGTCATACGAACAAAACATATAATGATTTATGGACTTTCATGTCTACATATTCATTAGATACTTATTATGAAAACGATAATACTATCTTAGATATGTACTCTGAAATCCCATCAGCTTCAGACAGCTATAACTTTGATCCAATAGTTAAGCAATGTGGTAATTACAAAGCAGAAGGTGATTGTTATAATCGTGAACATTCTTTCCCGAAAAGTTGGTTTGATGATAAGTACCCAATGTATAGCGATGTTCATCACCTCTTCGCAACAGACGGTTACGTGAATGGTAAACGTAGTAATTTCCCATACGGCGAAGTTGATACAGCGACTTTCACATCATCTAATGGCAGTAAATTAGGCTCACCGACAGCTAACTTAGTTACATTAGGCTTTACAGGCGATACAGTGTTTGAACCAATCGATGAGTTTAAAGGTGATTTAGCAAGAGCCTATTTTTACATGGCGACTCGCTATGAAAATACGATTGGTTCTTGGGAAACTAACTCTACGAACTCAGATGCTGTATTAAATGGTAGCACAGACGCTGTATTTGAACCTTGGGTTATCGCT
This sequence comes from Moritella sp. F3, assembly GCF_015082335.1. Classification (NCBI taxonomy): domain Bacteria; kingdom Pseudomonadati; phylum Pseudomonadota; class Gammaproteobacteria; order Alteromonadales; family Moritellaceae; genus Moritella; species Moritella sp. F3. Next base: position 7,916 of record NZ_BLRL01000012.1, read on the forward strand.
ATGTTGAAAGAGTGGCATACTAACGATCCTGTTAGTACAAAAGAAGAATATCGTAATGATGCGGCATTCCAGTATCAAGGTAACCGTAATCCATTCGTTGATCACCCTGAATATGTAAGCGAGATCTGGGGTAATTAATAGTTACTAATTCTAAAATATGTTATATGAAAGGCTAATAAACACTGTTTATTAGCCTTTTTTAATAATCCTACTTTATAACATCACATTGTAGTAAAACTACACCGTAATCTTATTTATAAACCATGCCATTTTTCGGAGCGAAATCAGCAACGTTAATCGGTGAGTTAGCTTCAATGTATTCTTTCAGTACTTCAGCATCAACATAACCTGTGTTAACAAATGCGGAATGCGTAGATATTTTTGGATAACCATCACCACCAGCAGCGTTAAACGATGGAATAGTGAAACGGTATGACTTCGCTAAATCAATCGCTTTACCTTTAATCACCACGTTAGATACTTTGTCGTTTGCAACAGTCATCGAGATACCAGCAAATTGCGCGAATGCACCAGAATCTTTCTGCTTAGTACCAACGACGTTTAAGTAATCCATTACCTCGCTACCCGTCATATCAACATACGTGATGATATTGCCAAACGGTTGTACCGTTAATACATCTTTATATGTAATGTCTCCAGCATCGATTGACGCACGTACACCACCTGAATTCATAATACCGAAATCAGCTTTAGCGCGTTCCATATGTGCCGTTGCAATTAAACGGCCTAGATTAGTTTGGTTGTTACGTACCTCGTCACGGTCACCTTGTAACAAACCATTGGAATTACCAATCTTGATATTTAGCGCGTCTTGGCCTTTTTCTTGGAACGGTTTTAATGTTGCAAGTACACTTGGATCTTGCACAATCTCGTCTTGGATAAACACACGCGTTTTCTTACCGTCAACGTTGACTTTTTGCTTTAAGTTAACAGGAATAAGGTTGTACGATGCCAGTGTAAATTCACCATTTTTGAAGGTGTAATCTGCACGGCCCACATATTTTCCCCATTCGTGTGCTTGTACAATGTCAGTACCGTTTTGCACATCGGGTGTACAGTCTTGACCTGGTTTGAAGTTTGCGTATTCAGCGCCTTCCATACACACAGGTTCTTGTGAGTGACCACCGACAATCATATCTAGATCGCCTTCGTTAAGGTAACGCGCTAACTGCACATCGCCCGGTGCATTTGAACCGTTATCACCATTTAAGTAATGGCCCATATGCGTTGCAGCAATTATCACATCTGGATTTTCAGTTGCTTTCAATTCAGCAATTAATGCTTTCGCTTCCACTTTCGGATCGCGGAATTCTAATTCACTGATAAATTCAGGGTTACCAATCTTGGCAGTGTCTTCTGTCGTTAAACCGATAACAGCGATCTTGACACCGTCTTTATTAAAGATCTTGTAAGCGTCGAACATGCGCTCGCCATCTTTATAGATATTCGCAGAAATGAATGGGAAGTTTGCCCAGCCTTCTTGCTTAGCTAACACATCAAGTGAATTATCAAACTCATGATTACCTAATGTCATCGCATCATAACCAATCATATTCATACCGATAAAATCAGGTTCTGCATCTTGCAAGTCTGATTCCGGTACACCGGTATTAATATCGCCACCAGATAACAATAATACAGAGCCGCCTTCAGATTTTACTTCAGCGCGGATGCTATTGATAAGGGTTGCACGTGCAGCCATGCCCCGTTCACCGTATTTGTTCTGCCAGAAATTACCGTGGTTATCATTGGTGTGCAGGATCGTCAGGTTATATTCTTTATCTTGTATCCATTCGTGCTGAGGTTGTTGGTCTGTTGTAGCGCAACCCGTTGCAATAGCAATGGTTAAAGCAGAAAGCGCTATATTTTTAAGTTTCATATAATTATCCGTAATCTGGGGGAAAGACAAAAAAATACCCATCAACACGTTGCTGACAGGTATAGAAGATTATGACTATTTTATGTTATTTTCAATCGCCTTATCTCGATAAAGGCATTAAGCCACCAGCAAACAAGACACAGAATGTACTTCATCACCGACTAACGTCGGTTTCGTCTCTGCACAACTTGCTTTAGCTACAGGGCAACGCGTACGGAACACACAGCCTGATGGCGGATTGAGTGGCGACGGTAAATCACCTTCTAGCATTTCAATTTTCTTCTGACGTTCCAGTATCGGATCTGGGATCGGCACTGCAGACATCAAGGCTTTGGTATATGGGTGTTTAGGCTCTGCAAACAAGGCTTTTGACTCACCCAATTCAACAGCATTACCCAGATACATCACTAATACACGATCGGAAATGTGTTTCACAATCGATAAATCATGGGCAATAAAGATCAGGCTTAAACCCAGTTCTTTTTGCAATGATTGCAATAAATTCACTACCTGTGCTTGTATCGATACATCCAAAGCAGATACCGGTTCATCACAAATGATCATCTTAGGCTTTAAGATAAGCGCACGGGCAATACCAATACGCTGACACTGACCACCAGAGAACTCATGTGGGTAACGATTGATCACGTTCGGTAATAAACCTACCTTCGTCATCATCTCTTTAACCTCCTCTCTCACTTCATCTTTAGTCAGACGAGGAAAGAAAGTACGTAGCGGCTCAGCAATAATATCACCCACCGTCATACGCGGGTTAAGCGACGCTAACGGATCTTGGAAAATCATTTGAATTTCTTTACGTTTTTCACGCATTTCGTTGTGCGGTAAACGTGTTAGATCTTGGCCTAACCAAACCACATTACCGGCTGCAGCTGGCACTAAACCAATGAGAGCACGGGCAAAGGTTGATTTACCACAACCAGATTCCCCAACGACGCCTAATGTTTCACCTTCGTATAACTTGATACTCACACCATCAACCGCTTTCAGTGGTGTCGGTGGCGCCCAAGGCCAAAATGACTTAGACGGAATATCAAATTGAACCTTCAGATTGTCCACTTCGAGTAGCAGTTCTTTCTTTACTGTTTGTACAGCAACTTTCTGTTGTTTTGTTGCTACAGCCTGCTCTGTTGATACTTGTTGTTTTTCAATAACAGTCATTACCATGTCCCCTGGTCTGAGAAGCAGGCACGTAAACGGTCGCCAGCGAATGGGATTAATTGTGGTTGTTCTTGTTGGCAGTTTTCTTGTGCTCGATGACAACGATCTTGATACGCACAGCCTTTTGGCAATGATAACAAGTTAGGTGGATTACCCGGAATAGTCGGTAAAATATCACCTTCGGTATCTAAACGTGGAATAGACTTAAGTAGCCCCTCTGTATAAGGGTGGCTTGGTGTATAGAAGATGTCATTCACCTTGCCATACTCCATCGTACGACCAGCATACATCACCAATACTTTGTCACAACTACCGGCAACCACACCTAAATCATGGGTGATCATAATAATCGCGGTATTAAATTTATCTTTCAATTCATTCAACAACTGCATGATTTGCGCCTGGATCGTTACGTCCAATGCCGTTGTTGGTTCATCAGCAATCAATAACTTCGGACGACATAACAACGCCATCGCAATCATGACACGTTGGCGCATGCCACCCGAAAATTCATGTGGGTACATATTAATACGCATACGCGCTTCCGGGATCTTTACCGATTCCAGCATGAATACTGATTCTTCAAACGCTTCTTTACGTGACATACCTTTATGATGAATAAGTACTTCCATCATCTGTTCACTGACCTTCATGTAAGGGTTCAATGATGTCATTGGGTCTTGGAAAATCATTGCGATTTGTTCTGCACGAACATGGTTAAGTTCTTTTTCCGGTAAATTTAAAATTTCTTTACCTTCGAACTTAGCACTACCAGTAATAATACCGTTTTTTGCCAGTAATCCCATAATCGCAAATACGGTCTGAGATTTGCCCGAACCAGACTCGCCAACAATGCCCAGCGTTTCACCAGGGCTTAGAGAAAAATTTAAATCATTAACTGCAGTTACATTACCGTCTTGGGTAGTAAACTCAACGCGTAGGTCTTTAACATCTAGTAAACTCATCTGACATCCTTAATCTTGTTCTAGCGCTACATCTAACTGTGTAGTCAGCAATATATTTTACGCTAGAATGACTTAAATTAGGTTCTGCTCACTTTAAGCCATTCTATTGAGCGATTATCTGTCTTTTGGATCAAGCGCGTCACGTAGACCATCGCCGACATAGTTAAAGCAGAACAGAGTGACAATCATGAACAGCGCTGGGAAACCTAGTTGCCAGATAGCCAGTTCCATCGTTTGTGCACCTTCTTGCAATAACGCCCCCCAACTGGTCATAGGCTCTTGCACGCCTAAGCCTAGAAAGCTAAGAAAAGATTCAGTTAAAATCATGCTTGGAATAAGTAGTGTTGAATAAACAGCTACAATACCTAATACATTAGGTACGATATGACGGGTAATAATACCCCACTTACTCACACCACACACATGTGCCGCTTCGATGAACTCTTTACCGCGTAAACTTAACGTTTGACCACGGACAATACGCGCCATGTCTAACCACGCAATCGCACCAATCGCCACAAAAATTAAGATAATGTCACGGCCAAAGAAAGTCACTAATACGATCACAAGGAACATAAACGGAATAGCGTAAAGGATCTCTAGGATACGCATCATCACACGGTCAGTTTTGCCACCGATGAAACCTGATGCAGCGCCGTATAAAGTACCGATAAGCACAGCAACGAATGCGCCCATCACACCAACCATCATCGAAATACGACCACCAATAAAGGTACGAACCAGTAAGTCACGTCCTAAACTGTCAGTACCGAACCAATGCTCAGCAGATGGCGGCGCATGCATCGCATACCAATCCGTATCATCGAATGCATATTGGCTAAACATAGGCACGAAGATCACTGAAAGCGTGATCAGAAATAAGATGAACAAGCTCACCATCGCCGCTTTATTACGCATAAATCGAATACGCGCATCCTGCCATAAACTACGGCCTTCAATCTCTAAATTTGTCGAGAAGTTGTTTAACGCTTCTACTTTTGCTGTTTTAGATAACATACCTAATCCCTTAGTAACGAATTTTCGGATCAACATAAGCAAGTAGAATATCCACTACTGCATTGAATAAAATAAACAAGAATCCGATAAGGATCGTAACACCCATAACCAACGAGTAATCACGGTTAAACGCCGCGTTTACAAACAGCTTACCAATACCTGGTAGACCAAAAATTGTTTCAATGACCACAGAACCTGTGATGATACCAACGAAAGCAGGCCCCATGTATGACACCACTGGTAACATCGCTGGTTTCAATGCATGTTTCATCACAATATATGGAAAGCTCAACCCTTTCGAACGCGCAGTACGAATAAAGTTACTGTTCATGGTTTCAATCATGCTACCGCGGGTAATACGTGCGAAAGTAGCAACATATAACATCGACATACCTAACACAGGTAAAACCATGTATTTAAATGAACCATCTAACCAACCACCAGCAGGGAACCAACCAAGATCAATAGAAAATAAATAAATAAGCGCAGGGGCGAGAACAAAAGAAGGCAGCACCACCCCGATCATCGCGGTTGACATAATGCTGTAGTCTAACCACGTATTTTGTTTTAAGGCCGCCATCGTGCCGACAAAAACACCGAATACCAGTGCAAATACAAACGCGAAAGCACCGATTTTTGCAGACACCGGTAATGCCGAAGCAACCAGCTCATTCACAGTAAAATCTTTGTATTTAAAAGAAGGACCTAAGTCACCTTGGATGACATTAGTAAGATATGTGGTGTATTGCTCAAGTACTGGCTTGTCTAAACCATACTTAGCATTAATGTTTGCCATCACTTGTGGCGGCAGTGTTCTCTCACTTGAGAATGGGCTACCAGGGGCGAAGCGCATAAGGAAAAAAGACACGGTGATCAATACCAGCATCGTCGGTATTGCTTCTAGAATTCGTTTTAAGATGAATTTAAGCATAATCTAACTCAATCTATGACAATTTAAATATCAGAAAAGGCTGCATGCGGATGACACATGCAGCTTGGTATGGAAAACTATTACTCAGCGATGATGTACATATCTTTAGAGTAAAGTTGATCTTGTGCGTTATTTTCCGCATAGCCGCCCACATGCGGGTTAACTAAACGTGCAGTAACATACTGATAGATAGGAGCAATTGGCATATCTTTCGTTAATAGTGCTTCTTGAGCATAATAAAGCTCTTGACGTTTCGCTTCAGATGTCGCTTTCACTGCATCTTTTGTTAGCTTGTCGTATGTTGAGCTCTTGTAGTGGATACCACCTGTTGTATTACTACCTTCCATTAATGAAGTGAAAGTAGATGCTTCATTATAATCACCACACCAACCAGCACGAGCGGCTTCAAAGTCACCCTGCTTTTTAGTTTCTAGGTAGGTTTTCCACTCTTGGTTTTCCAGTGTTACTGATACGCCTAAGTTTTTCTTCCACATAGATGCAATGGCAACTGCAATTTTCTTGTGATTTTCTGACGTATTATACAATAGGCTAAATTCGAGAGGGTTTGACTTGTTGTAACCCGCTTCCGCTAACAGCTCTTTCGCTTTTTCATTACGTTCTTTTTGAGTCAGCTTGCCATAAGCAGGTGTCTCAGGACTAAAATCAGCAACAATTTCAGGTGTTAAGAAGTAAGCAGGTTTTTGGCCTTGACCAAGAATTGCGTTAGCAACGATATTACGATCAATAGAATAAGAAATCGCTTTACGTACACGCACATCATCAAATGGTGGTTTATGCGTATTGAAGTTGTAGTAATAAGTACACAAGTTACCTTTAATCGCTACCGAATCAGCATGTTCTTTCTGTAAACGACGGAAATGCTCGTTTGGCAGTTCATAAGTAAAGTCAATTTCGCCAGATAGGAAACGATTCATTTCCGCAACTTGGTTTTCAATTGGTAAGTAAGTCACTTTGTTTAGTACTGTTTTTGCATTATCCCAGTACTGCTCATTACGAGTTAGTTCTAGGCGTTCGTTCACAACCCATTTGTTCACCACAAACGCACCGTTACCAACGAAGTTTTCTGGTTTAGTCCATTTATCACCGAATTTTTCAACAGTCGCTTTATGTACAGGCTTCATCGTTGTGTGAGCCATCATTTTAACGAAATAAGGTACTGCTGTTTCGAGTGTTACTTCAAATGTGTTGGCATCAATCGCTTTAACACCCAAAGTAGACTTATCTTTGTTACCTTCAATAATATCAGACGCATTCACCATGGTAGTCATATCTAAATACCATGAATAAGGTGAAGCAGTGGCAGGATCAACTGCACGTTGGAAGCTATATACAAAATCATCAGCAGTTACAGCATCACCATTTGACCATTTCGCATCTTTACGTAGGTAAAAAGTGAATACTTTATTATCTGTAGTTTCCCAGCGTTCAGCCACACCCGGAATAGTTACACCGTTCGCATCTTGGTTTACAAGACCTTCAAGTAGGTCACGCAATACATGCGATTCAGGCACACCTTCCACTTTTTGTGGGTCTAACGACGCAACTTCAGTACCGTTACCACGAACAAGTTCTTGGGTTTTAGCAAGCTTAACGCCGGTAGGAACTTCTGCTGCAGTAGCAGTGAGGGAAGTGGCAGCAAACGCAAGACCTGCGCCTAATAGTAGTGATTGGGTGATTTTATTTTTTAACATGTACAACTCCAGTACGACAATTACATCCATGACCTTTAAATTTGTTTTATATTTCAATTTTTGTTGAACTGAAATACCAAGCATCTCTAAAGGAGTAGTATTCACATTAACAATTAATTCATTTAATTGCTATATATTCTAAACTATCATCAATCAACAACCGTTAATACCTGCAATACGACAATTGATAAGATTAAGTATCTAAATGTGACGCTAATATACTTAATTAGCCCTTATTGGAATATATACTCAACGATTTTCTCGTATTAATACTTATGACTGACGACTAATACCCTGAATTTATGGTTAAAATCGGTATTAATGTGAGAGGTCTCACGCTTTCGATTTGTTTCGAAAACGAACACGGACAAATATTGACACCTTCTAAAATGAACTTATATGCTCAACACCGCAATCAAGACAACCTGTCTTATTGACTACTTTGAGGATAAAAAATGAAACGGAACTTCAAAAAATTAACACTTGCAACCGTCCTTTCCACATTAATGACTAGCGCATCATTAATGGCGACACAAGCACATGCAGGTTGGTTTGATAAACCAGCACCAACGTTTGCCAAAACTCAATATCCTATTGTGATGGTCGGTGGCGCATTTGCATTTGATAGTGCCATCGGCATTGATTATTGGTATGGCATTACCGATGCATTGCGTGAACAAGGTGCAGAGGTGTATGTCACAAACCTGTCAAGCTCAGAGCTGAATGAAGTACGTGGCGAAGAACTGGTTTACGATATCGAACAGATCTTAGCGTTAACCGGCGCAGACAAAGTAAATCTTATCGCACATAGCCAAGGTGCTTTAGCATCACGATTCGCAGCCAATGATGAACGAGTCAGCGATAGCATTGCATCTGTATCTACCTCACATGGCATGAACAAAGGCACTCACTTCTCTGAAGGTTTCAGAAACGCCATTGAAGAAGGCAGCAGCATTGAAACAATTGGTGTCACCGTGATTAACTTTGTCTTTAACACCCTAGAGTTACTGTCTGCTAAAGAAGACGCGAGTGACGGTGATTATGATAGCCCAGCACGTGGTGAACAGGACCTATTACGTCTTGCCCAAGCCACTGACCGTGAGCAAGTTGCACTTTATGCTGCTGAGTTTACCGATATGGCCGTTATGCCAACGCAAGACTGTATGTCCATTAACAACGGCGAGCAAGGTGAAGTAGACTCCGCTTTCTATGGTCAAACAGAATCCAATGGCATTAAATATTTCTCGTGGGGTGGCAATCAATACAGCACCAATGTGCTTGACCCGCTCGATTCCATTCTAGTACCGATCTTCGGGCTATTTGTACCAGAATACAAAGGTGCAGATGGTTTTCAATGGGATGGTTTAGTGCCAGTGTGTGGCCAAGCCATTGGTGAAGTAATCAAACTCGATTATAACGCCAACCACTTCGATGCAATTAACCAGTTAATGGGACTTGGCAGCTGGAAGTTAAACATTCCAGCAATTTACACTAAACATGCCAATATGCTCGCGCAACAGGGTTTATAACGATTAGCACTAAACCGCTACAATTTAGAAAAATGATACGTTAATATTCACAGACCATTGCTTAAAAGAGCGTTGTTTTGGTCTTTTATCAGGATGATAGAATGTATAGCATCAAAAAATCCGCGACTATTATCAGCCTCTTGCTCATAAGTGGCACCGCGTTTTACCTATTTGATAACGCATTATCGGATAAGCAAAAAAACAGAAATATAGCTGGCCTAGGCGGTATTTCAGATAGACTGAGTTCTAACGAAAAGAGTTCAGATAAAAGTAACAACGCTGAACAACAAATAAGATTGACGCCATCAATTATATTACGCAAAAAATCCGCCAACATAACCACAGAAACAATCCAATTGGCAGATATAAACATGCCAAAATCACTTAAGAATACTAACCCAAGTAGCTTGATCCACATTGATGCAGATAACCAATTAATTTTAAATCACGACATCAAAGTACTATTTGATTATTTCTTTAGCGCCGATGGCGATTTAACGACTGCAGAATTAATTGCCAGTATGCAGCAATATATCCAGTACGCTTACCCACAACCCGCCGCACAGCAGGCATTAGCATTATTAGATAAATACCTCGGCTACAAACAACAGATGCAGGACTTTCATGCTCAGAGTACCGCATTACAAGATTTACCCGAGTTGAATACACTTACCGATAGCGGCCGTCATACTGAAAAAAGCAATACCTTGCTAACCATTGAAACATTAATGCAAGAACGCCAAGATATGCGCGAACAAGTATTCACATTAGCTGAAACCGATGCCATGTTTGGTAAAGGGATGAATTATGATCAATACATGCTGACTGTCGCCAAGCTCGATAATAATTTATCCGCCCAAGAACGTAAATTACAAATAGAATACATTGCCCAGCAGCACTTAACGACTCAGCAGCAGGAAGCACGTAAGCAAACATTCATCTTACAGGATTCCCCCCCCAACTTTAGTATTGATGATAATGGCGAGTGCCAAGGAGATAGCCAAGCATTTACCCCGCAACAAATAACTGCATTATGTCAGCTAGCTGAAAAAAGACGCGCACGCAGTAGCTTTAGTAGTTAGTAACTTCAATACGCAGGGAATTGAAAATAAAAAAGGCTCATAGTTTGGAATAATCCAGAACCATGAGCTTTTTATTTTTTATCTTTATCGGTCGGGGTTTATCCGCTACTTAACAACACTCAACGGCTCAGATAATTTTGCTTTACCTTGCATAATGCTAATTTCAACACGACGGTTACGACGTAACTCACTTTCAACATCAGTGAGTGGCTGCGTATCTGCCATTCCCTGTACGATCAAGCGGTTCTCAGTAAAGTCATCCACTTTCAACATTTCATGGGCAACAGATACTGCACGCTGGCTCGATAAGTCCCATTTCGAACGGTATAGCTCAGAATGTAACTGCTCTTTGCCAGTATGTCCGGCAATCGTGATCATGCCCGGAATTGTCGCCAAGAGTTGTGCTACTTTTTGGATCACAGGACGAAATCGTGGTTGTAAAAATGCAGATCCTGCTGGGAATGAGCCTTTTTCATTAATACGAATGATGATTTGTTGGCCTAGATTCTCAACCTCAACGCCACCGCTATCCACTTCTTCTTTTAATGCTTCAGCCAGCGCTTTAACCAATTCACTTGTATCTTCTGTCACTTCAACATTTTCTGTTGGTGTATTATCACGAGTTGAGGTTTCGGGCGATTTTCCGCCGTTACTGTCTTCCTCTAATTTATTTTTACCACCCGCATTTTGATCTTCCCCATCTTTGAAATCCAATTCAGCTTCACTGTTATCAATAGTGTGCTGCATGATAGTTTCGATTGGTGTGGGATCCGGACGACCCGGACGAAACTCCTGCGCGATCACAGTGGTGCCTTTCGGGATGTTTTTTACATCAATTTGATTTTGGACACCAAATGCGAACTGCATTGAGCCTGCAATTTGCTTAAATTTCACTACATCCATTTCTGAAAATGACAGCAGTAATACAAAGAAGCACATTAATAGGCTCATTAAATCGGCAAATGTTCCCATCCAGGCGGGGAGGCCTGGAGGTGGGCAATCACATTCATCTGACATAGGATATCTCTCTACTCACTAGACGCCGCCATCGGCCACTTCACGTTTTGATGAATTGAGGTAATTTTTTAACAAACTTTCGATTACCCTTGGGTTTCGCCCTTCTTGAATACCTAAAATAGCATCCATGATCAGGGTGTTATTGAGCATCTCTTCTTCAGAACGTAATTTCAACTTACCGGCGATCGGGATCGCTATCATATTGGCAAAAACAGCACCATATAATGTGGTTAATAAGGCTACCGCCATTGCTGGGCCAATTGATTTAGGGTCATCCATGTTCGACAACATGGCAACGAGACCGATCAGCGTACCAATCATGCCCATCGCAGGGGCAACTTCACCAATCATCGTAAACACATGGATACCGGCCTTATGACGCGCGGTCGTCAGCTTAATATCTTTCTGTAACGTTTGGCTAACAACCGTTGCATCATGACCATCGACTAACAAATCGATGCCTTTTTGCATAAATTCATTTTTTACTTCTGCTTCTTCAAGGGCTAAGAAACCACCTTTACGGGCAGCATCCGCCATTTCAACCGCTTGCTCGATTAACTCTTCAGGTTTATCGATTTTGAACATAAATGCTTTAATCGCAATTTTTGCAGCAGCTAAAAATTGGCCAAAATTAAAATGCATCAATACCACAAAGAGTGAGCCGATAAATACAATCAACACTGACTGCGTATCAACAAACGTGCTTATATCGCCACCCAATACCATTGCCATGACAACAAAGGCAAACGAGCCGACCAATCCTATTAAAGTTGCTAAATCCACAACATTCCCCATCCCAAGCAAATTATCATCATATTTCTAGCGAGTGCGTTCATTGAACTATATCGGCAAGCAAGCAAATATCTTAAGTGATCTTGTCTTGCTTATCACTGCCATCTCACAGTTAAGCTGTATATACCTTATTAACTTGGGTATAATACCTGAGTATATTATCAGAGGGACACCCGATGGCGGTAAAAAAACCAGAAAATATGACGTTTGAGGCGTCTATTGCAGAGTTAGAGACAATTGTGAACAGCTTAGAGCAAGGTGATAGTGAACTTGATAATGCGTTGAAGCAATTTGAACGTGGTATTAGTTTAACACGTGCTAGCTCGCAAAAACTGCAGCATGCTGAACAACAAGTAGCAATATTACTCGCCAACGGTGACCAGCAAACGCTCGCTCCTTTCAATTCTGACAGTAGTAATTAAACCGTGCAGATTTCAAACTCAATTGCCCAATACCAGGGTCGTATCAACGACTATTTGCAACAGCAAATAAACTTGCTACCAAGACATGACACGCAGCTTGCTGCTGCAATGGAATATGGTCTATTACAGGGTGGCAAACGTGTTCGTCCAGTGATCGTCTACGCCGTCGGTGAAATGCTCGGGGCTAACTTACGCGATCTTGATGGTCCAGCAGGCGCAATCGAATCAATTCATGCGTATTCATTAATTCATGATGATTTACCGGCAATGGATGATGATGATTTACGCCGTGGCCAACCGACCTGTCATATTAAATTCGATCATGCGACTGCGATCTTAGCGGGTGATGCGCTGCAGCCCTTTGCTTTTGAAATGCTACTTGATTGCCCATTAGCCCCAGAAGCTGAGAAGAATCGTTTAGCGATGCTGAAATCACTTACCCAAGCCAGCGGTTATCGTGGTATGTGTGGTGGTCAAGCAATGGATTTAGCCGCGACCGATAAACAGGTTTCGTTGGCACAACTTGAAGCTATCCACAATAATAAAACCGGTGCGATAATTAATTGCGCAGCCAAACTGGGTTGCCTCGCATCACCACTTTGCTCGGTTGAGTTATTGGCTGCATTAGATAAATGGTCAAACGCCATCGGTTTAGCTTTCCAAGTTCAAGATGACATTCTCGATATAATAAGTGATACTGCAACGCTCGGTAAACCGCAAGGTTCAGATGTTGAATTAAACAAATCAACTTACCCAGCATTACTCGGTTTAGCAGGGGCACAAGAAAAAGCCCAAGCTCTGTATCAACAAGCGATGTTTGCCTTAGAAACCATTCCGCATGATACCAGCACTCTCGCTTTATTTACGCAGTACATCATCGAGCGAAATAAGTAACAGATTCTAACAAAGTATAAAATTATAAAAATTATGAGCTTAGATATTTCGAACTACCCTACATTGGCATTAGCAGACATTCCAGAAGAGTTGCGTCAATTACCTGCTGATCGCCTAGATGATTTATGCGATGAACTGCGTAGCTATTTATTACATTCGGTTGGTAAAAGTGGCGGTCACTTTGCATCTGGTTTAGGCGTTGTTGAACTAACCGTTGCCTTGCATTATGTTTACAATACACCATACGACAAATTGTTATGGGATGTAGGTCATCAAGCCTACCCACACAAGATCTTAACTGGCCGTCGTGACCGCATGTCTACTATTCGTCAGAAAGGTGGATTACACCCTTTCCCTTGGCGTGATGAAAGTGAATATGATCATTTAAACGTAGGTCATTCATCTACTTCTATCAGTGCAGCGCTTGGCCTTGCTGTTGCAGCCGATCAAGAAGATAAAAATCGCAAGACGGTTGCCATTATTGGCGACGGTGCTATCACTGGCGGTATGGCATTTGAAGCGTTAAACCACGCAGGTCATATCGACAAAGACGTACTCGTCATTTTAAATGATAACGACATGTCGATTTCTGAAAACGTCGGCGCAGTAAATAAGCACTTAGCTAAACTATTGTCTGGTGATATTTACTCTAGTTTTCGTGAAAACGGTAAAAAAGTACTTTCAGGTATCCCACCAATTAAAGAACTTGCGCGTCGTGCGGAAGAACATTTAAAAGGCATGGTAGTACCAAGCACATTATTTGAAGAATTTGGCTTTAACTATATAGGCCCAATTGACGGCCATGATGTAAATGGTTTAGTTGAAACACTGCGTAATATGCGTAGCCTGAAAGGCCCACAATTTTTACACGTGGTAACGAAGAAAGGTAAAGGCTATGCGCCAGCTGAACAAGATCAGCTCGGCTATCATGCCGTACCTAAATTTGATCCAGCAGAAGATACGTTACCGGTATCTGCAGCGTCAAAACCAACTTTCTCTAAGATTTTTGGTAATTGGCTATGTGATGTGGCGGCAACAGATAATAAGCTAGCTGCAGTAACACCTGCGATGGGTGCAGGCTCGGGCATGATCAAATTCTCTGAGACTTACCCAAAACAATATTTTGATGTGGCCATTGCTGAACAGCACTGTGTGACTTTCGCTGCTGGTATGGCTATTGGCGGTCACAAGCCTGTTGTTGCTATCTATTCAACGTTTTTACAACGTGGTTATGATCAACTTATCCACGATGTCGCGATCCAAGACCTCCCGGTATTGTTTGCTATTGACCGCGCTGGTCTTGTTGGCGCAGATGGTCAGACTCACCAAGGTGCGTTTGATATTAGCTTTATGCGTTGTGTCCCGAAAATGGTGATCATGACACCAAGTGACGAAAACGAATGTCGCCAGATGCTACACACAGGTTACCAGTATAATGGTCCAGCGGCAGTACGTTACCCACGTGGCAACGGTACTGGCATTGATGTCGAACAAGCATTTACTGAGTTTGAAATCGGTAAAGGTATTGTCCGTCGTCAAGGTGAAAAAGTGGCGATATTATGTTTCGGTACTTTGATGCATAACGCTATTCCAGCGGCTGAACGCTTAAATGCGACAGTTGTTGATATGCGCTTTGCTAAGCCATTAGATGAAGCTTTGCTCGCTAATATGGCAAAGACTCATGATATCCTCGTTACGATTGAAGACGGTGCGATTATGGGTGGTGCTGGTTCGGGTGTGAATGAATACTTGATGGCGAATAAGTTAATGACACCTACATTAAACTTAGGTCTGCCAGATCAGTTTATTCATCAAGGTACACAAGATGAAATCTATACAGAGCTCGGCCTAGATGATATCGGTATTGAAGCCAGTATTAAGGCGTTTATTGCGCTGTAATATTTATCATTACAAACGTAATTAATAAAAAGGCTCTACTCGATTAATATCCAGTAGAGCCTTTTTCGTTTCGCCTTTCGCCGAATTAGTTAAAAACGCCCTACACGCTGTAAATCCATCCCAGGAAGCTTGTTGCTGGCATCCATGCCAGCAACAGTAGGCTTATTTTAACTAATCCAACTGTACGTTTACTGATTATTCGCTTATCTAAGCTAAAATTAAATACGGTTTTCTTCAACTGCATGACAAGCAATTAGCGATTTACCGAATTCAGCCAGTTTAGGCTGTTCAACATTACAACGCTCATTGGCAAACTGACAACGGGCGTGGAAAGCACAGCCTTTAGGTGGATCAAGTGGTGATGGTAGTTCACCCACCAGCTTAATACGCTCACGACGGTGCGCAGGGTTTAGCTGCGGCGTGCTTGATAGCAATGCTTGAGTATAAGGGTGACGTGGATTAGCAAACAACTCTTCTTTCGTCGTATGCTCAACAACGCGTCCCAGATACATCACAATCACGTCATTAGCGATATGTTCAACCACAGATAAATCATGTGAGATAAATACATAACTTAAATTTAGCTCGTCTTGTAAATCCATCATCAAGTTTAATACTTGCGCTTGTACCGATACATCCAGTGCTGAAACAGGCTCATCTGCAACAACAACGTTTGGATCTAACATCAAGCCACGGGCAATCGCAATACGTTGACGTTGACCACCCGAAAACATATGCGGGTAACGATCGTAATGCTCTGTCTTCAAGCCTACTTTCGCCATGATCGCCATCGATTTTTCTTTACGCTGCGCTTTGCTTAACTTGGTATTAATTTCTAATGGTTCTTCTAATATCTGCCCCACTTTTTTACGTGGGTTCAATGAACCATACGGATTTTGAAATACGATCTGGATTTTTTGACGTAATACTTTAAACGTGTCTTTATCCATTTTCAGTAAATCTTGTCCCTGGAAATCAATCTCACCATGGGTCGGGGTTTCAATCATCGTCAGCAAACGCCCTAGCGTTGACTTACCACAACCTGACTCGCCTACAATCGCCAACGTCTTACCTGCATCTAGCGTAAATGATACGCCATCTAACGCTTTCACGGTTGCGTCTGGCTTACGGAAACCTTGCTCTACTTGGTAATGCTTTTTCAGATCAACCGCTTTTAATAATGGTTGTTGCTCTGCAGTATTTATACTTACAACTTCACTCATGCTGCAGGTCTCCCTTCAATCGTTAACGGCGTATGGCATTTAACCTGACCCAATGGGCTAGCATGTGCATCAGGCACTTCAGTGCGGCACTTATCCGTTGAATAAGGACAACGTGGATTAAGTAAACAACCAACAGGACGATCATACGCACCTGGTACCACGCCCGGTAATGCAGCAAGGCGCGATTGGCCAATGGCAGATTCTGGTGATGACGCGAGCAGGGCTTGCGTATACGGATGCTTAGGATGTTTAAACACTTCCTCAGCAATACCTGTCTCTACGATTTGACCTGCGTACATCACAACAACGCGATCAGCCACTTCCGCGACTAAGGCTAAATCATGGGTAATAAGTACTAGCCCCATGTTATTTTTCTTTTGCAGATCAACAAGCAAGTCAATAATCTGCGCTTGAATCGTTACGTCCAATGCAGTTGTTGGTTCATCAGCAATCAACAGTTTTGGATCGCAGGCTAATGCCATCGCAATCATGACACGCTGGCTCATACCACCAGACAGTTGATGTGGATATACATTTAAACGGCTTTCAGGTGCAGGAATACCAACTAGGTCAAGTAATTCAATCGCACGCGCTTTACGCACGGCTTTACTGCCACCTTGATGCACTTTTAATGCTTCCATGATTTGGTAACCAACCGTGAAGCACGGATTCAAACTGGTCATCGCATCTTGGAAAATCATTGAAATATCAGCCCCCGTCAGCTGACGACGTTGTTTTTCAGGCATAGTCAGCAGATCTTGACCTTCATACAGCAAGCTATCTGCAGTGACTATGCCGGGATGTTCAATGAGACCCATGATTGACATAGAGCTTACTGATTTACCTGAACCAGATTCGCCAACAATACCAAGGATTTCACCTTTATCAACACTATAACTAATATTATCAACCGCTCTGAAGCCGCTGAATGTGACTGATAAGTTTTTAATTTCTAACAGTGACATAAACCAACCTCTTACTGTTTCAATTTAGGATCAAGTGCATCACGCAGGCCATCACCCATTAAGTTAAATGCTAATACCGTTAGCAAGATAGTCACACCAGGGAAAGTAACAACCCACCATGCGCTTTGTACATATTGACGCGCATCAGCCAGCATAGTGCCCCATTCAGGCGTTGGCGCTTGTGCACCTAAACCAAGGAAACCCAGTGCTGCCATATCTAGAATTGCGTTTGAAAAGCCTAATGTCGCTTGTACGATAAGTGGTGCTAAACAGTTTGGTAATACTGCATTAAACATAATACGGATTGGGCCTGCGCCTGCAATACGTGAAGCAATCACATAATCTTTACTCATTTCCGTCATGGTAGATGCACGCGTTAAACGTACATAATGCGGAATAGATACCACTGCAATTGAGATTGATGCATTAACAATGCTTGGCCCCATGATCGCGACAATCGCAATCGCCAACAATAAGCTTGGCATTGCTAGCATGATATCTACTAAACGCATGATGATGGTTTCAACACGACCACGATAATAACCAGCAACTAGGCCTAATAAAATGCCCATGCCCAGTGATAATGTGACCACTAACATACCAACAAACAGTGATAAACGCGCACCGTGCATAAGACGCGATAAGATATCACGGCCGACAGCATCGGTACCCAGCAGGTAACCGCTGGTCCATGATGGTGGCTGTAATAGCGCATCACGGAATTGTTCAACTGGAGAATAAGGTGCAATTAAGTCAGCAAATACGGCAATAAAAATAATAATGCAGATATAAACTAGACCGACGACGGCGCCTTTGTTTGAACTAAAGTATTTCCAAAACTCTTGTAATGGCGTTAACGGCTTCAGTTCTAGCACTGGCGCGTTATTTGAAACTTCACTCATAATCTATTCCTTGTATCCTGTATCCTGTATCTTATTTCGCGTGACGAATACGTGGATTAACAACACCGTAGATAATATCTACCAGTAAGTTAACTAAGATAATTAACGTGGCAATAATTAAAATACCACCCTGCACTACGGGGTAATCACGGCGGCCAATTGATTCAATTAACCATTTACCGATACCCGGCCAAGCAAAAATTGTTTCTGTTAAGATTGCACCAGATAACAAGATACCAACCTGCAGGCCAATAACAGTAATAACCGGAATCAAGGCATTACGCAGCGCATGGATCACAATTACACGCCAAGGCGCTAAACCCTTGGCACGTGCAGTACGGATATAATCTTCACCTAACACTTCTAACATTGAAGAACGTGTCATACGCGCGATAACAGCCAGTGGAATGGTACCAAGTACAATAGAAGGCAAGATAAGGTGATGAATAGCAGAGCCAAATGCGCCCACTTCATCTGATAATAATGAGTCAATCAACATGAACCCAGTCACATGGTCAATCCACAGTGATACATCAATACGGCCAGATACGGGTGTCCAACCTAGATTTACCGAAAACACTAACATCAGTAGTAATGCCCACCAGAAAATCGGCATTGAGTAACCTGTTAGTGACACCCCCATTACTGTGTGATCGAATACAGAGCCACGTTTAACAGCAGCAATAATACCAGCAGGTAAGCCAATACAAATTGCAAATAAAGCCGCTAAAAAAGCCAGTTCAACAGTGGCAGGAAATAGTTCGAAGAACTCCTCTACTACTGGCTTTTTGGTTACCAGAGAGTTACCTAGATCGCCTTGTAGGATACCTCCTACATAAGAGAAGTATTGCTTCCAGATTGGTTGATCTAAACCCAGCTCAGCAGACAAAATTGCATGACGTTCTGGTGAAATACCACGCTCGCCAGCCATGATTTCAATCGGGTCACCGGGGATCATATGAATGAGCGTAAAAGTAAGTAAGGTAATACCGAAAAATGTCGGGATCACAGTACCTAATCGCTTTAAAATAAATTGGAACATAGAAAACTCTGCGGGTCTTTAAAGGGTTATCAATAAAGCCAAGATCAATCACCTGTGGATTAACCTTGGCTTACGCTATCCAAAACACTCAAGTACACACTATGCGTTTATTAGGCTTAGCACTTAGTACCTGAGGTTTCTTCATTGAGTGATATTACTTTTCTAAGCTTACGCCGTAGAAATTGTGACCACCAAGTGGATCAATCACGTAACCTTTAACTTCTTTACGAACAGGCTCAAACACAACCGAGTGAGCGATTGTTGCCCATGGCGCTTGTTGCTTGAAGATTACTTGTGCTTTTTCATACAAGTCAGTTCGTACAGCTTGATCTGCTGTTGTTTTTGCTTCTTTAACTAACGAGTCAAATTCAGCATTACACCACATTGAACGGTTTGCGCCGCCAACAGCATCACAACCAAGTAATACAGCTAGGAAGTTATCAGGGTCACCATTATCGCCAGTCCAACCTAGTAGGATAGTATCGTGTTCGCCTTTCGATGCGCGTTTTAAATACTCGCCCCATTCAAACGTAACGATTTTAGCTTTAACGCCAACTTTAGCCCAATCAGACTGCATGATCTCAGCCATACGACGTGCGTTCGGGTTATAAGGACGTTGTACTGGCATTGCCCAAATATTCGTTTCGAAACCGTCAGGGTAACCCGCTTCAGCGAGTAGTGCTTTGGCTTTTTCAAGATTGAATTCGTAATCTTTAATGTCAGCGTTATATGACCACATTGTTGGTGGGATTGGGTTTGTTGCCGCTTTACCAGAACCGTTGAATACCGCATCAATAATTGCAGGTTTGTTTACAGCCATGTTTAATGCTTGGCGTACACGTACATCGTCAAACGGTTTTTTATCAACGTTAAATGCAAGGTAACCAATGTTCAGGCCTTCTTGAGAAAGAAGATTAATATTTTTATCTTCTTCCATCATTTTACGATCTGACGGATTAGGAAATGCCATGATCTGACATTCGTTGTTTTGCAATTTAGCAAAACGCACTGATGCATCCGGTGTGATAGAGAAAACTAAACGGTCGATAGCTGGTGCGCCATCCCAATAGTCAGCATTACCCGCGTAACGGATCAATGAATCTTTTTGGTATTGCTGTAGTGCAAACGGACCCGTACCAGAAGGCATCACGTCAAGTTGTGCAGCCATGCCTTTTTCAAGGAATACGTTAGCTTGCTCTGCAGACATAATTGATGCGAAATCCATTGCTAAGTTAGCGATGAATGGTGCTTCTGGTTGGTTAAGTACAAATTGTACTGTGTACTCATCAATTTTATTAATTTCTTTGATTAACGAACCCATGCTCATTGCATTGTAGTATTCGTATGAACCACCTGAAATTTTATGATAAGGGTTTTCTGCATTGCCTTGACGGTCAAATGAGAAGATAACATCATCAGCATTAAATGAACGTGTTGGAGTAAAGTCTTTCGTTGTGTGGAATGGTACATCATGACGTAGCTTAAATGTATAAACGAGACCGTCTTCTGATACTTCCCAGCTTTCTGCTAATGCAGGAATAACTTCTGTAGTACCTTGCTTAAATTCAACCAGACGGTTAAAGATAGTTTTTGATGATGCATCAAACGTAGTGCCTGTAGTAAATAATCCAGGGTTGAAGCCTTCTGGACTTGCTTCTGAACAATATACAAAAGAAACAGGTTTTTTAGCTTCTGCTGAAGATGAATCTTTCGCTGCTTTATCGTCTGAACAACCACTTAAACCTAACGTGATGATACTGGCGATAGATAGCGATAACGCGACTTTCCCTTTATTCATGCCTTACTCCATTATGCGATGTTGATAACGTTAACTGCAGATACTAGACTAGATTTGAGTTAACGCCATTCTTGCAGATACATTGTCCGCGAATTGTAATTTTCACAGCGAAATTACGTTTTTAGCACAGAGATGTAAACCTATGTCAGTGGAATAACTAATGACAAAGCGGCAATATTATCCACTGAAATAGTCAAATAAGCTGGCTGAACAATAAAAAGTAACATATGCGACAACAGCTTAAAGTAATACTGCAAAGATAAAATTTAATTTAATTCGAGCACTGTTAAGAATAACCCTTATAATTCAAAGGACTAATAGATAACAAAAAGGAATAACGATAAAATCAGGGCGATTCTAGCAGGATAGATGACTAAATGTGATTTAACTCACGAATTTTGTAAAATGGGCGATCACACTGGCTATTGATGATAATTAAAGCAGTGTAATTTGTCGATTTAGACTAATAACGCAGTTAAATAAATCGTTATAGTATTTTATAGCATTATTATTTAGTACTTCATTAAAAATATGCCATTAAAATGAATATTTCTCAATAGTGTTTTAAATGCCGCTTAATATATATATTAAGATTAAACGGCAACCACTGAGCGATAGCTGCAGTGTTAAATACTAAAAGTGGTCACCACTAAAGCATAATATAAGCAATCAATTGTACGCTAGCTAAAGCGAACACGCCTGCAAGTATATCATCGACCATAATACCAAAGCCGCCATGGGTATTTTTATCTAACCAGCCAATAGGGCCTGGCTTGACGATATCAAAAAAGCGAAACAATGCAAAACCAAGAACAACCCACAACCAGCCTTGCGGCGCTGCGATCATGGTAACACCGTAACCGGCAAACTCATCCCACACAATAGCACCGTGATCATGTACGCCCATGGCCTTGCTCGCGCTGGCACAAATATACACACCAATAATCGATGCGAAGGCGACAATAGCGATGTACTGCCATAAGCCTAGCTCTAATACACTCGTCATCAATAAATACAATGGAATAGCAGCAAGCGTTCCCATAGTACCTGGCGCTTTAGGGAACAAACCACTACCAAAACCAACTGCAGCTAAATGCACAGGGTTAGCGTAATTTAATTTTTGTAATTCAGGTGATAAAAAATCTTTTTTCATTGGAAGTGATCCCATCCTTGCAAAGCGAGCGTTGTTAATTGCTTATCATTATAATAGTGAATTTGTGATTCAACTGTTTCTGATTCAGCTGTTTTTGATTTAGTTATGTCAGTACCTATAATCACACCAACCTGCGTACAAGGTAAGTCAGTGTCCGCCATAGCTTGTTCTAATTTGGCTTTATTTTCTGGCGATACTGTAAATAGTAATTCATAGTCATCACCGCCAGCAAGTGCATATTGCGGCCATAGCGCTTTACTTACATAAGTTTGCAATGCGTTGGATAACGGTAAGGCAGTCAGTTCAATATTTGCCGATAGTGTAACACCACGAGCACGACTTGAAGCCTTAAGGATATGCTGTAAATCTGATGCTAATCCGTCTGACAAGTCAATGCAACTGTTAGCAATACCAACTAAAGCTTGCCCCGTTGAGACTCGCGCCGTAGGGCGTTGATGACGAGCGATTAAAAATGCTTTCTCAGCATCAGAACACACGCGGTTACCAGCATCGATTAATAATTTTAATCCAGCGTTCGCATCACCAATAGTGCCACTGCAATAAATTAAATCACCTGCTTGTGCACCTTGTCTACGTAATGCGAGCCCTTGCTCAACAAAGCCTTGCAAGGTTAACGTCAGGGTCATATCGCCTTTCGTCGTGTCACCACCAATCAAACTCACACCATAACGGTGTAATTGTTGATGTAAACAATCACTGAAGGCCGTAAGCCAAGCATGATCATAATCCGGCAGGGTTATCGCTAAGGATGCCCAAGCTGGTTTCCCGCCCATAGCGGCGATATCGCTGATGTTTACCGCAACCAATTTGTGCGCAACATCTGCTGGATCTGCATCAGGTAGAAAATGGATACCACGCACCATCGTATCAGTGGTAACAACTAACTGTTTACCTACTGGCACAGACAAAATGGCACAGTCATCACCAATACCTGCAATTACGTCATCTCGTGACACCGATTTGTTAGTGAAATACTGCCCAATCAAATCAAATTCGCCTGTCGCCATAGTACTGCAGTTTCCATTATTAGGTTTCGATAATCTTACTATTGTACTGTTAATTAAAACCTAATTATATTGTTAATTAACCTCAAGTCAGGATAAGCAAGGCTGGATAGGATTTAGACTTTACTAAGTAAAATGTCTTTTTCAGGGATGAAAAAGCCAAGCATACATGGAAGTACTTGCTGCGTTTTTGCGTGAAAATTGTCTAATATCCTTAATCTAATTCAGATTAATTAATATCTTGAAAGTAAGTTTTAGACATAAAAAAAGCCAGCAACCTGTGCTAGCTTTTTTGCATTGAAGAAAATAATTAAATTATTTTTTCAAACGTAATTGCAATTTACTTACAATTTTATCTAATACGCCGTTAACGAATTTATGGCTGTCTTCAGCGCCAAAGTCTTTCGCTAATTCGATAGATTCATTGATCACAACTTTATAAGGTACATCTTGACGCTTAGTAAGCTCAAATGTAGAAAGACGTAAAATCGCTTTCTCAACCAAGTCTAAATCGTCGATTGGACGAGATAAGAATGGTGACATTAATTCATCAAGTTCTACAGAGTTTAAGCTTACACCTAATACAAGTTCACGGAAGTAAACTGCATCTGTGTCGCTAAAATCTTGCTCTGTTACAAATTGGTGTTCGATATTTGCAACAGTTTCTTGTGTCATTTGCCATTGATAAATTGCTTGTGTGGCAAACTGACGTGCCTTACTACGTTCCGAAGGTTTCATTTTTTCTCCAATAATACATCAACTTGATGCAAAACATTCACCATTTCAAGTGCACTTAGAGCAGCCTCCGACCCTTTATTACCAGCCTTGGTACCAGCACGCTCAATTGCTTGCTCAATGGTGTCTGTCGTTAGAACACCAAATGCAACAGGAACATCATAGTCCATTGCAACTTGAGCAAGACCTTTATTACATTCGCCAGCTACGAATTCAAAATGTGGTGTACCACCACGAATTACCGTACCTAAAGCAATGATCGCATCAAACTGTTTTGTTGCAGCAACACGTTGAGTTACAAGCGGTAATTCTACAGCGCCAGGTACGCGAACAATAGTGATATTGTCTTCGCTAACTTGACCAAAACGTTTTAGTGAATCGATAGCACCCGCTAACAAACTTTCATTGATGAAACTGTTAAAACGCGAGATTACGATTGCAATTTTTGCTTCTGGAGCAGGAACATTTCCTTCGATAACTTTCATGTGTACAAATCCTATATCACGGCACGTAAATTTACGGCCAATTTTAATTATTGAGAATCGACTGACGAAAGGGCTCGGATTGTACCAAGCTTTCGTCAGCAAGCAAACTTATTCTACGACTATCGCTAAAACTTCTGCGATGGCTATCTATATAACTTATTCGACGTCTATCTATTAAATTTATTAGCCGACAAGCTAATACTTATTTAGAGATGTATTCGACAACTTCCAAGCCAAAGCCTGATAGTGAATGGTAACGTTTGTCTGAGCTTAATAGCTTCATTTTAGACACGCCCATATCAGCTAAAATTTGTGAACCCACACCAACGCGGCGTGATGTACCCTGCCATTTTGCTTTTGGCTGTACATCGCCTTTATCTTCTTGCGCAAATTGTTTCACTTTTTCGATGATATCGTTAGAGTTTTCTTCGTTACCTAAGATCACCATCACGCCACCATCACGGCCGATACGTGCCATTGCATCATCCAATGACCACGAGATCTTGCTCGCGCGATCAGTACGCAGGATATCAGTCATGGTATTTTGTACATGCACACGTACTAATGTTGGCTGCTCAGCAACAACATCACCTTTACATAATGCATAATGAACTTGATTATCGATAGTATCGCGATAAGTCACTAAGTCAAAATCACCGTGTTCAGTTGGTAATTTACATTCCGCAACGCGTTCAATCGTTGTTTCATTGCTATTACGGTATTCAATTAAGTCAGCGACTGTGCCTAATTTAATGCCATGTTTTTCAGCAAAAATTTCTAAGTCAGGACGACGAGCCATTTCACCGTCATCTTTTAAGATCTCAACAATCACACCAGCAGGCTCACAACCCGCTAAACGTGCAAGATCACAACCCGCTTCAGTATGACCTGCGCGTGTTAGTACACCGCCGTCTTGCGCTGCAAGTGGGAAAATGTGGCCAGGCATTACAATATCAGCTGGTTTAGCATCACCAGCGACTGCTGATAATACCGTTACTGCGCGATCCGTTGCAGAAATGCCGGTCGTCACGCCTTCAGCCGCTTCAATAGAAACTGTGAAGTTAGTTGAGAATTGCGCCGTATTATCTTGAACCATTAAAGGTAACTGTAATTGAGCTACGCGTTCTTTGGTTAATGTCAGACAAATTAGACCGCGACCGTGTGTCGCCATAAAGTTAATCGCCTCTGGCGTTACTTTGTCTGCCGCCATGATCAAATCGCCTTCATTTTCACGATCTTCATCATCCATCAAGATAACCATTTTACCTAGGCGGATGTCTTCAATAATATCTTCAATACGACTTAGTGCCATGTTCATAGCCCCTTAATAACAATTAAAAACTGAACGTGAATAGATGTTTTACTTTAAAAATCCATTACTCGCAAGAAAATCCATGGTGATACCTTGTTCAGGCGTGCTTGACTCAGCCGCTTTATCACCTAGCATGATCCGCTCTAAATAACGGGCAATAACATCTACTTCTAAATTAACTTTACGACCGACGACATAACTTTCTATCGTTGTTTCTAACGCTGTATGCGGTACGATCGTTAATTTGAATTTAGCGCCGTCAATTTCATTAATAGTTAAACTAATACCATCAATGGTAATTGAACCTTTTTCGGCAATATAACGGGCTAATTCATTTGGAGCTTGTAACCAATACTCAGTCGCACGACCAAGTTTAGCTATATTTACAATCTCGGCAACACCATCAACATGACCACTGACTAAGTGACCACCAAGACGTGTGCTTAAGGTTAATGCTTTTTCTAAGTTTACCTTATCACCAATTTTGTAATGCGCAAAACCAGAGCGCTTTATCGTCTCTAATGACACATCTGCGCGGTAGCCATTGCTTAGTAATTCAACAACTGTCAGACATACACCGTTCGTGGCGATACTGTCGCCAAGTTTTACATCACTTAAATCAAGCGAGCCACTGTCAACAGTGATACTCACATCTGCGCCTTTTGGCGTTAAACCAGTGAGCGTACCCACGGTTTCAATAATTCCTGTAAACATTAGTATTCCGGTTTTGCTGTAATGCGAAGATCGTCACCGACCTGCGTGATATCGGTAAAGCTAAACTTAGGCACTTGCGCCATCTCAGTTAGCTCGCTTAATACTGCTAGTCCTCTGGCACTATCACCCATAAGTTTCGGCGCCAGGTAAATAATTATCTCATCCACCAGCTTATTTTCAAGTAATGCACCTGCTAATGTTGCACCCGCTTCAACCCATAGGTCATTAATATCCTGCAGTGCGAGCGCCGTCATTAACTGGTTTAGATCTATGTTATGGTGACTATCTTGCTTTATTTCAATTCGTGACACAGATTCATTCACTAATAACGCCGCTGTAACCGGGTCATGTGCTGCGCCATTAGCACTATTTTCGATATTCTTATTAACACCATTAACGAGTAGTATCTGCCCTGGCTGAGCAAATAGCTTTAATTCCGTAGTCGATGATGCAATATGCCCATCGAGTCGGCCATGATTATCCAGAATCACTCGGATAGGTTGACGTACTTGATGCTCAGGTGGTTTATGAAGAGATAAAGGATAGTCGGCTTGGCTTGCGCCTAATTCGCTATAACGCACATTCAGTGACGCATCATCCATCATCACCGTGCTTGCAGTAGATAAGATAGCACTAGATTGGGCACGATACACTTGCACATCATTACGCGCAGCAGGACCGGTTATCCATTTACTTTCGCCATTTTTCAATGCTGTACGCCCATCGAGACTCGCCGCCATTTTCAGCCGTACAAAAGGACGTTGTTTTTGCATGCGTAAAATAAAACCAGGATTGAGAGCATGGGCTTCCTCTGATAACAAACCAATGCGTACTTTAATACCTGCGGCTATTAATATCGCAATGCCCTTACCTGCTACTTTTGGGTTTGGGTCAACCATGGCAATCACAACTTCGTTGACATTAGCCTTAACCAAGGCCGCAGCACAAGGTGGCGTTCGGCCATAATGACTGCAAGGTTCTAATGTCACATAACAAGTTGCGCCCTGTGAAGCGCTATATTCAGCACTATCGACGGCATTCTCAACTGCAATATCAGCAGCCTTTAGTGCATGAATTTCTGCATGCGGCTCTCCCGCACGTAAATGAAAACCTTCACCGATGATATTATCTGCTTTTACCAGCACACAACCAACATTTGGATTAGGTGCAGTGGTAAAACGGCCTTGTTGTGCAAGTGCGATCGCACGTTGCATGTACAGGCTGTCTACAGTATTAAATTGACTGGTTGAGATAAGGTCTGCCACTAACAGGTCTAACTCAGGGCGCGATGAGATTGGCATAATCAATGAGAACTCAGGTATCAGGTTATTTGTCGAGTTTGGCTATTTCTTCATTAAATTCTTTTACATCTTCAAAAGAACGATAGACAGAGGCAAAACGTACATAAGCGACTTTATCGAGCTTTTTCAGTACGTCCATCACCAGTTCACCGAGAAAACTAGATTCAACTTCACGTTCGCCAGTGGCTCTTAAACTCGATTTAATTTGATTAATACCGAGTTCAATTTGCTCTGCGGCAACCGGACGTTTTTCTAACGCACGATAAATACCATTAACTAACTTATCTTCGTTAAAAGGTTCGCGTTTATCATCTGTTTTAATGATACGCGGCATTACTAATTCGGCCGTTTCAAAGGTAGTAAAACGTTCATGACATTTCGCACACTCACGGCGGCGACGCACCTGATGGCCTTCAGCCACAAGACGAGAGTCGATAACTTTAGTTTCAGTCGCAGAACAAAATGGACAGAACATAAACAATCCTATTGAATAATATTATTCTGAGTCTATCGTTAAACAGCAGGCGGGTACAGAAAAGTGCAGATAAATTAGCGGAATTAATAAATAAGTTAACAAATTGTTGAATAATCAGTCGGTTTTAAATCATCTTATTGTGAGATCAAAGTGAGATAAAAAACCGACCCATATATTGAGGCTGCTTATTCGGCGTTACGGTTTACTTCGTTTACAAACTGACTAGATACTTCTATACCTTGTCTATCAAGCTGGTTTGTACCCGCGCCAAGTAAAGGTAAGCGCGCATTGTGATTGTAGCTTAATCGACTCAGCATTAATGCCGAGTTAACTTGCTTTACAGATGGTGCTTTATTTTCTGAAGGTGCTTTATTTACTTTGCTACGACTGCTACTAATTTCACTTTCAATCGCTTTAATTTTATCAGCGCTGTGTATTAATTCTTTATTTTTAGCTGTCGCGCTAACACTGCTCTTCGAAGAGGCCTTGATGTTCGACTTAGCTAACACAGCTCCAGATTTTCTGGTCGAGTCACTCTTATCCTTCGCTAAATGCGCTCTAAATAGCTTTTTATTGATTTCAGCTAAAAATTTATTCTGCACCAGCTCAGGGGGCAATTTCAACTTTTTGTTAGCAGTAATGTTACTCCCTATTGTCGCTTTATTTTGGCTCGCAATCATCATTGGCTCATCAATAACCTGTGTTTGCTTGTTACGATTTAGTTTCTTTTTAATACCCGAAAGAAAAGCGTTATTAGGTTTTGATTTCTGTTCAATGGATCTTAAAGGCGCAGGCTGAATGATTGGTGCTATTTTTGCTATCGCGACAGGTTCTACATTGACAACACGTGGGCTTGATTCGATGTGGCGTTGGCGTTTTAATTTATTTTGAATACCAGCTAGGAATTTATTAGTTGTTTTACGCGGTTGCTTCATGGCAACGTTAGCAACGGCATTACGATCTGGAACTGAAGTTGATACAAGTAAGGCTTGCTGACGGGCGAGTTGTTGTTCAATCAAGACTAACTGAGGATCTCGTCGTGTTAAAACCTTATCTACTTGGCGTTCAACGCTAGCATTAGCAACTATATCATCAAGACCATCGAGTAAGTTACTCGCTTTAGTTGACGATAAATCATTTACCACATCATCCATATCAGCTTGCTTACGACTAGCTCGACTTTGTGCTGCATTTTTTTCCACTATCTGACGTGGGAACTGACTGTAATGCATCGCACCATCGGCATCGCGCCAACTGTATACCTTCGCAAATGTTGAATAGCTCATTGAGCCACATATTAACGCTAATATTAAACGTTTATAATTACCGATTGAATTCAGCATCATCCCTTATACCTCACCCTATTTATACAGATACTTGAGCATTCCTTCTCAAATATTGATCATGTTGCAAATATGTTAACACTTGTACGCTGTATTAAAAACTATCAAGTTAGATTTAACCCACCCACTTCACAATATAAAATCAAAACCGTGATACCCGTTATGAGCAGCTAAATATCAACGTATTGAATACGCGATGAGCATCAGAATAACGATTAGTAAGTTCCGCTAACTTACCGTATTTACCACAATGCTCTTTAGCCATATCAACGACTTCTATTGTTTGAAACTGACCGATCTGGTATTCAAAAGATGCACCATTTTCAGTTTTTGTTAATACGTCAACCGAGCTACAACCGGTGACGACAGCAGCGACTGTTACAGCGAACGCTGTAATGCATATACCTTTACATATTCTATGGGCTCTTTTTTTTGGTAGTGTGTTCAGTAGCAATGTATTCATCATATTTCCCATCCTTGGTCTATGAAACGGATCAGCTGCTGCGATAAAACTGACGTTTATGACCGCTTATCATATGCTGACAAGATAATAAAAAAGTATGGAAATAGCATGGTTTTTGGTATGAGGGAGAGCATTAGTCGTGATGACATAGCCTAAGATAATAAATGTTCAATTTGAATGGTACAATTTTAGTGGCGTTATTTTTAGACATAAAAAAACCGTAAATGACTAGCTTAAAACCTTATTCAAGTTAAGCAGCATTTACGGTTAACAAATTAATCATTTTTATAAACCCTTAGGCTTATGATTAATTTTTGTATATAAGCTTATTTATAAACAGGCCTATTTATATACAGGATAGTCTGCACATAGCGCTTGTACGTTCGCACGTACTGTCGCAGCTACATCTTCATTACCGATGTTATCTAATACGTCACACATCCAACCAGCAAGTTCACCGGCTTTATCAGCTGGGATACCACGGCGAGCAAGTGCTGGAGTACCGATACGCAGACCAGATGTAACAAATGGTGAACGTGGATCGTTAGGCACCGAGTTTTTGTTTACTGTGATATGTGCATTACCCAGCGCCGCATCAGCTTCTTTACCTGAGTATTCTTTGCCAATCAAGTCAACTAAGAATAGGTGATTTTCAGTACCGTTAGAAACGATTTTGAAACCACGTTCTTGTAATACTTCAACCATGCTTTTCGCACAATCAAGTACATTCTGTTGGTATACAGCGAATGCTGGTTCCATCGCTTCTTTAAATGCAACCGCTTTAGCAGCGATAACGTGCATTAAAGGACCACCTTGACCACCAGGGAAGATTGCTGAGTTTAATTTTTTCTCAATCGCTTCATCTGCTTGTGCAAGGATAAGACCGCCACGTGGACCGCCTAATGTTTTATGCGTAGTAGTCGTTACAACATGCGCGTGCTTCATTGGGTTTGGATATAGACCTGCAGCAACTAAACCTGCTACGTGTGCCATATCAACGAATAGGAAAGCACCTACTTTGTCTGCGATTTCACGGAATTTAGCCCAATCAACCACACCAGAGTATGCAGAAAAACCTGCAACAATCATTTTTGGTTGATGTTCAATCGCTAACGCTTCAACTTCAGCATAATCTAGTTCGCCAGTTTCAGGGTTGATACCGTACTGAACTGCGTTATAGATTTTACCCGAGAAGCTTACGCTTGCACCGTGTGTTAAGTGACCACCATGAGCAAGACTCATGCCTAGTACAGTATCACCTGGTTTAACTAATGCCATGTAAACAGCAGCATTTGCTTGTGAACCAGAGTGTGGTTGTACATTCGCGTAATCAGCACCAAACAACTGCTTAGCACGTTCGATTGCTAAAGACTCAGCAATATCAACATACTCACAACCGCCATAGTAGCGTTTGCCTGGGTAACCTTCTGCATACTTATTAGTAAGCTGAGAGCCTTGAGCTTCCATTACGCGTGGGCTTGTATAGTTCTCTGAAGCAATAAGCTCGATATGGTCTTCCTGACGAGTTACTTCTTGTGTCATTGCTGCCCATAATTCTGCATCATAGTCAGCTATATTCATATCACGTGTAAACATCCGTTTTCTCCTGATTGAGATCATACAAGTTGGTCAGTTAACTTTACACTCGCCATTAAATACAACATCCGGCTAGTAAACTTAACATATAATTAGTAGTCTTAACATTTTACTAGCAAAGCTAAAATTTAGCTAGCAAAGCCAAACTGGAGCACATTGTAACGTGAATGTTGCCGACTTCCTACTAGAATGCCTTGAGAAAATTTCAATTTTGCGTGAAAACACTGCATTTTAAATTAACTTTGATCAAAACTGACTCCCCGGTTAAATTAATTCCGCTATAATGCAGCCCAATAAACAGTACTCAACCCTATTTGGAGAAAACAATGGATGAATTAACTCAACTATGCCAGACCCGCTCAGAGATCTACTGGTGGCTTTCAACAACACTAGCAGCAGAATTAAGCGATGAACAATTGGGCCAGTACCAGTCTGCTGAGATCCAAGGTTTCTTACAAGGCCTAGCGGCAACACCAGCGTTAACAGCATCTGTTGAAAAGTTAATTAGTGCATTAGCCGCTGCAAACCTACGTAACGATGCGCGTTTAGAGTTATGTGCAGACTATGCCCAAGTATTTTTAGGCAACAGTAAATCATCTGCGCCACCCTATGAGTCTGTATTCACCAGTGAAGAAGGTCATTTGATGCAAGAAGCGTATCAGCAGATGACGGCCCTGTTAGAAGAGCACAACATCAATATCAGTGACAAATACAGCGAGCCAGCTGATCACATTGCGATCCAGTTAGATTTCATGGGTAACTTGATCTTAAAAACATTGGATTCTGAATCGGAAGAGCAGATCCGTGCTAACTTCGCTATGCAGCACGATTTTTTACAAACGCACTTACTTAACTGGCTAGGTGATTTTGAAATGAAAGTGAAAGGCTGTGATAAATTTGGCTTTTATGCTGCGGTAGTAGAATTGTTATTAGCATTCGCGCAGCTAGATTCAGATTGGTTAGAAACTGAATTAGATTAATTTCTATTTAGATACAACAAAGGGCAGTGGCTGCCCTTTGTTTCATAATATTATGATTTCAAACTCAAGTCTTACTTCAAACCACTAATAAATTCTTGTAAATCTACGCCTACTTCAGGGTGACGTAAACCATACTCAATAAATGCCTTCATGTAACCAAGTTTAGAACCACAGTCATGTAACTTACCGCTAATATGGAAAGCTTCAACGGTTTCTAATTTCATTAGATCATCAATAGCATCAGTTAATTGGATCTCATCACCCGCACCAGGTGCCGTTTTTGCTAATAAATCCCAGATTGCCGCAGGTAAAACATAACGTCCGGCAACAGCAAGATTTGATGGCGCTTTATCTTGAGCAGGTTTTTCTATTACTGCCGTCATCGGCGTTGATTCACCAGCATTAAGTTCAACACCAGCACAATCAGCAACACCGTAACCAGACACTAGATTCATTGGCACAGGCTCAACCATTATCTGGCTAAAGCCTGTTTCATTAAAGCGGCGCATCATGCTAGCTAAGTTTTCGGTTTTTAGATCTGCACTCACTTCATCCATTAATACATCAGGCAATACCACAGCAAATGGTTCATCACCAATAATCGGTTTCGCGCACAAGACCGCGTGGCCTAAACCTTTCGCTACACCTTGACGGATATGCATGATCGTCACACCTTTTGGTGCAATAGCTTGTACTTCCGCTAATAACTGACGCTTAACACGGTGCTCTAACGTTGACTCTAATTCAAACGATGTATCAAAATGGTTCTCGATAGCATTTTTTGATGCATGAGTAACTAATACGATCTCGGTAATACCCGCCGCTGCACATTCATTAACGATATATTGAATCAGTGGTTTATCGGCAACTGGCAGCATTTCTTTTGGAATAGCTTTGGTTGCAGGCAACATACGAGTGCCTAAACCTGCTACCGGAATAACCGCTTTAGTGATCTTAGTTTGCTTCAAAGTTTTATCCTTTTATACTTTTATACTTTTATACTTTTATACTTTTGAGTGCATGCATGTGATTTTATACGTTATAAAAATCACGATACCAATCAACAAAGGCTTTCACGCCTTCTTTCACTTTCACTTTAGAAGTATAACCTGTGGCGTCAAATAAATCTTGGGTATCAGCATAGGTAGCGTAAACATCACCAGGCTGCATCGGCATAAAGTTTTTCTTGGCTTTAATACCTAACGAGTCTTCTAGCGCTTCAATGTAATCCATTAACTTAACCGGACTACCGTGACCAATATTGTAAACACGATAAGGCGCACTACTGGTAGCTGGACTACCGGTTTCGACTTTCCATTCGCTATCTGGCGTTGGTATTACATCTTGGATCTGTAAAACACCCGCGACGATATCATCGATATAAGTAAAGTCTCGTAACATGTCACCATTGTTGTATACGTCAATTTCTTCACCGGCAATAATGGCTTTAGTAAACTTAAATAATGCCATATCCGGACGGCCCCAAGGGCCATACACAGTGAAGAAACGTAGTCCTGTTGTCGGTACACCATATAAATGTGAATAGGTATGCGCCATCAATTCATTTGATTTCTTCGATGCGGCATATAATGAAATAGGGTGATCAACACTATCACTGGTACTAAATGGGGTTTTATTATTAAGGCCATAAACCGAGCTAGATGATGCATAAACTAAATGCTTCACTTTGGTGTTACGACAGCCCTCTAAAACCGTTAAGAAACCTGTTAAATTGCTATCTGCATACGCCATTGGGTTATCAATCGAATAACGCACACCCGCTTGTGCTGCAAGGTGAATAACGCGATCAAATTGATGCGCTAAAAATAATGCGGCAACACCTTCACGATCGGCGAGATCTAATTCAATAAAGCTAAACAATTCGGATTTTTTAGCATTAGCTAAACGAGCAAACTTTAGATTCACATCGTAATAATCATTTAAGTTGTCAACACCTATCACTTGATGGCCTTGTTGACATAATAGCTCCGCACAGCGCGAGCCAATAAACCCAGCAGCGCCGGTAATTAAATATTTCATTTTTATTTCACTTTTATTATTACGTCATTGCATTGTTTTTAATCAAGCTTAATTTAATCGTGACCAAACTAATCATTACCAAACAGGTCTCGAGTATAAATTTTATCCGCAACATCAAGTAGTTCATCAGACAAACGGTTTGATACTATGACATCAGACAGGGCTTTAAATTCACTGAGATCTGTCAGCACCTGAGATTTAAAAAATTCACTTTCGGTCAGTACTGGTTCATAAACGACGACTTTAATGCCTTTAGCTTTAATACGTTTCATGATGCCTTGAATCGATGAGGCGCGAAAATTATCCGAGCCAGACTTCATGATCAAACGATAAACACCAACAACATGCGGCTTTCTAGCAATAATAGCATCAGCAATATGATCTTTACGCGTCGAGTTTGCATCAACAATGGCACTGATTAGACTGTTCGGGACATTTTCATAGTTCGCACGTAATTGCTTGGTGTCTTTCGGCAAACAATAACCACCATAACCAAACGACGGATTATTATAGTGGTTACCAATACGCGGATCTAATCCCACCCCTTTAATAATCTGAGCAGTATCTAAACCATGCGTTTCAGCATAACTATCCAGCTCATTGAAGTAAGCAACACGCATCGCAAGGTAGGTATTAGAAAAAAGCTTAACCGCCTCAGCTTCCGTTGAATCGGTAAACAAGACATCGATATCAGTTTTAATCGCACCTTGTACTAGCAGGCTAGCGAACACTTCAGCACGCTCAGACTGTTCACCGACAATGATACGTGATGGATGTAAGTTATCGTATAACGCACTACCCTCACGTAAAAATTCAGGTGAGAATAAGATATTATCGCAGCCAAGACGCTGTTTAACTTCTTTGGTATAACCGACGGGAACAGTTGACTTAATTACCATCACTGCGTTTGGATTAATCCCCATCACATCTTTAATTACAGCTTCAACTGACTTGGTATTAAAGTAGTTATTCACCACATCATAATCAGTCGGAGTGGCGATGATCACATAGTCAGCATTACCATAAGCAAGTTGCTTGTCAGTTGTCGCGATAAGATTAAGTTCTTTGTTGGCAAGAAAATCTTCAATTTCATTATCTGAAATAGGTGATTTTTTATCATTAATAAGCTTTACTTTTTCGGCGATAATATCTAACGCGATCACGCTATTGTGTTGCGCTAACAACACCGCATTTGATAAACCAACGTAACCTGTACCAGCAATGGTAATGTTCATGGTATTAACCTGATTATGAGTGGATGTAATTTGAGAGGTATTCTAGCATTAAACTATAATCACAAGTTAATGCTACAAGTTAATGCTAGCATTTTAATCGTCCCTATGAGAACTGAAAGTTAGATTAATGGCATTAAGAGTATTAAATCTATTTAAAATCATTTGAATTTATTCAATAAGATCAAAGTTTAGGGCTGTACCACGAGTAATCGGCTGCTTAGCTACTTTACCTAAAACAACGTCATAATGTTTTGGTGCTAAGCCAAAACCAGGGCGAATACTGCGAACACTTTCTGCTGTAAGCACTTCTCCAGCAGCAATATCTTTAACCACATATAAAGAACGACGGAATTGAACATTACCTTGCTCTGCTAGTGTGCGTTCATAATTCACCTTACCCAATGCTTGCCATGCGGTATGTGTATCAGCGCAAAGCTGAGTCAACTCCGTCGGCTCAAGCGAAAAACTGTCATCTGCGCCGCCGCCATTGCGATCTAAAGTAACGTGTTTTTCAATCACACAGGCACCAAATGCCACCGACACCACAGCTGTCGCATTATCAATAGTATGATCGGACAAACCTGACAACACATTAAAGCGTTGACTAATATCAGCAATCGTACGCAAATTATATTGTCCTGCTGGCGCTGGATAACCACTGACACAATGTAAAACCACCAGCTCATGACAGCCATTATCTTTAGCCGTTTGTATTGCTAACTCAATCTCTTGTTGGTTTGCCATGCCGGTTGAAATGATCATCGGTTTACCGGTTTGTGCAACCCGTTTAATTAATGGTAAGTCAATGACTTCGAATGAGGCAATTTTGTATGCGGGAGCATCCAGCTGCTCTAATAAATCCACTGCGGTAAAATCAAACGGCGAACTAAAAATAGTAATGCCTAACTCTTTCGCTTTGGCAAATAATGGTTTATGCCATTCCCACGGCATATGCGCAGCTTTGTACAACTGATATAAACTTTGTCCATCCCACAGACCACCTTTTATCTGAAATTCATCACTGCCACAATCCATGGTAATGGTATCTTGAGTATAAGTTTGTAACTTTATCGCATCAGCACCTGCCGCTTCAGCCGCTTCCATGATAGCAAAAGCACGATTGATATCACCATTATGATTCGCCGATAGTTCCGCAATGATATAAGGCGGATAATTCGGGCCAATTTTACGGCCATCGATAGTTATATATTGCTCGGTCATAATATTAATGAATACTCTTTGATAAAGGATAAATAAGCAGCTAATCCTGTGGATAGCGAATAAAGGTTTCCGCCGTTATCCGTTGATAACCAGCCTGAGTGAACAATCTCTGTGACGCTAAATTAGCCGTTAATACCTGAGCTCGAATCGTAATACTCGGGTATAATTTATCTAGAGAAGCAAGTGCTCGTTTGGCAATACCTTGATTATAATAATCAGGGGCAATAAAAATAGACAGTAAATATTCAGCTGCGGCTATTTTATCAAGACGTACAACACCGACATCAGTACTAGCATCAGCACAAGTATTATCTGCAATTGTAATCATATAAAAATAATCTTGCTGCTGCAGAAGTTTACACCTCATCCACTTGTCATGCTCGGCCCAAGTCGGGACTTGTTGATTTAGTGCATATTTTCGTGTGGACGGCTGACATTGCCAATCAAATACCAGTTTGATATCACCCTCTGTTGCAGAGTGTAAGTGCAAATGAGATCCACCAGTTAAGTGGCCAATAGCAGTTAACACCCGTTTTAAACCTAAACCATCACACAACTTTAGGTTATTCGCTCTTAACTGAGGCCAGTTTTTTAGCAGCTTTTGATAGCAGCTTAATAGATGATCTGTAATATCATCACGCTCAATCTTATAGGCAGCGTCAACAGCCACGAGATTACGACTGATGGTTTGCTGGTTTTCTGCCAATGGAATGATAATACTCGGTAATCCCAAACAGGCGCGCTCCCAAGACGTTGTGCCTGGTGCACCAATAGCAACTTGATGTTGCAACATTAATGCCGCCATATTATCGACAAAGTCTATATGCTTAATCCAGTCACTATGCTGTAAACAGAAGGCTTTGACTTCCAGATAATGTGGTGCCCGCAGCCCTAATAATACCGTAACCAACGGTCGTGATAATTTAGGTAGCTCAGCAAGTGCCTTTAACACTAATAAGGTAGCATTAGGCTGGTCAATGCCGCCCATCGATAGTAACAGCTTAGGTCGCGAAGAAAGCACATCATTTGCTAAAGCATCTGCACGATAATAACTAAACTGTGGATTTAACAAGGCGAATTTACAACCGGTTAAGATCGTACTTTCATCATGATTTTCCTGAGCCTGTAATTGAGATTGAAATTCAGGTTTAGATTGAGATTGATATTCATCGGCTCGGCGTAATAGCGTTTGATCTAAAATTAAATCTGCATGGTGCTCTCGCGCTAAATCATCAATCACCATGATCTTACAGTGTAATGCTTGCTGTATACACAATTGCCAGTCTGCATTCAACGCATAATGGTCAACGATAATAAGCTCGGAGGCGGCCACCTCCGCTAATAAATCTTGCGCATCTTGCTGCCAAGGTACTTGTAACCAAGCCGCATAATCAGCGCTAGTAGTCGGTATCAATTCAATGCTTGGTGGCGCTAATGTAGACACGCAGAAACCTTTGCTTTCAATGAAAGTAATTAAATCACCCGCTTGTGGACGGCAAACAAAACGCACCAGATGACCCAGTTGTGTTAATCCTTGTGCTAATACCAAGCAACGCATCACATGGCCACTGCCGATATGCACCGATGCATCTGTACGAATGATAATATTCACATTAAACCTGCATGACTGCATATAAGGCTTCAGCAAATTCCCAATCTTCGAACGTATCAACATCTTGAACTCGCTTTCGAGGTATCAAGATGGCTTTTGAAGAGAGTGAAAAAAATGGTCTTCCTGCTTCAAATGCAGAGACCTTACCCCAATAGAATTGCCCTGCATCGTGAAATGCTTCTTGTAAGTCTTGTGAACGGGCATTTACATGTTCAGGCTGTAACATTTGTACACTGCCATTGTCATTTAGTGAAATAGCACGCTGAATAGGAAAAGCAAAAGACGTTGCGCTAAAGGCGTAATCAATATCACCTGCAGAGACAAGTGTTAATCCTTTAATCAAATCATCCGCTGATATGAAAGGTGCGGTCGCATAAATACAGCAAAGTAAATCAACAGACATACCCTGTGACTGACACCACTCTATGGCATGTTGGATAACGTCCATCGTTGTAGCGTGATCATCAGCAATATCAGTAGGACGTACAAAAGGCACTTCTGCGCCATAAGCTAACGCAACCTTGGCTATATCTGCATCGTCAGTTGATACGATCACTTTATCAAAACAAGCCGATGCTAGCGCGGCTTCAATTGAATAAGCAATAATAGGCTTGCCATGAAACAATTTGATGTTCTTACCCGGAATACGTTTACTGCCACCGCGCGCTGGAATAACTGCTATTTTCATATTAATTGTTTAACCATCGGTAAGTAACTCACGATTAACGAATACACCTTTATTAATACACCTTTATTAATACAAGGCGTAGTGCCGTGACGACTTCATCTTGCTGCGCCTCAGTCATGCCGTGGAATAACGGTAATGAGATCGCATGCTGATAATAATGTTCCGCTGCAGGATAGTCACCAACAGCAAATCCCATAGCCTGATAATAAGGCTGGGTATGCACAGGAATATAATGTAAGTTAACGCCAATTCCCAGTTCACGTAACTGCCGAAAAACTTTATTCTGAGACAATCGAT
Organism: Moritella sp. F3; assembly: GCF_015082335.1. Classification (NCBI taxonomy): domain Bacteria; kingdom Pseudomonadati; phylum Pseudomonadota; class Gammaproteobacteria; order Alteromonadales; family Moritellaceae; genus Moritella; species Moritella sp. F3. Next base: position 47,860 of record NZ_BLRL01000012.1, read on the forward strand.
TCTGAGAAAAAGCACTATCATCCAACTGCAAACCGATCACATACAAATGCCAAGCCGAATTAGTGGTTTCTAACTGCTTAGGTAAAGTTAGCGGTAGATCGGCTAATAACTGATTATAACGTGATGCCAAACGCTGCCGTTCACTGACAAACTGCCTTAGACGCTGCATTTGGCTCACACCTAATGCCGCTTGTAACTCCGTCATGCGATAATTAAAACCAAGCTCTACTTGCTGATAATACCAATCGCCCTGCTCTTCTATATCTAAGCCAGTTACAGGCCTCATCAATGCTTTATCTCGGGTAATACCATGACTACGTAACAGCGTCATTTTATCGGCTAGCGCCTGCTGATTGGTTAACGCCGCGCCGCCTTCCGCTGTCGTGACAATTTTCACTGGATGGAAACTAAATACTGTTATATCACTGTAGTCACCACAACCTATTGGCTTACCTTGATACTCCCCACCAATGGCGTGCGCCGCATCTTCGATTATTTTAAAATCGTATTCTAGCGATAAGGCATGGATAGCAGGCATATCACAAGGCTGTCCGCACAAGTGTACGGGAACGACCACTTTCGGTAATTTATTTTGCGCTTTGGCAATAATCAATTTTCGTTTAAGCGCTTTTGGACAAAGGTTATAAGTAATGGGGTCTATATCAACAAAGTCAACTTGTGCGCCGCAATATAAGCCACAATTAGCTGATGCCACAAAGGTAATGGGCGTGGTCCATAACCAATCACCAACACCGAGTTCTAACACTAAACAAGCCAGATGTAATGCCGATGTAGCACTATTACAAGCAACGGCATATTCCGCACCAGAGTGATCTATCAAGGTCTGTTCAAACAAAGGCACTTGCGGACCTTGAGTAAGATAATCTGATTGTAGCACCTTGATAACAGCATCAATATCTTGCTGGTTAATATCCTGTTTTCCATAAGGGATCATAACAGCATCATTCCTTCATCACGTATTATCACTTGTTATAGCTCTGCCAATTTATCAAAATCACGGATCTGTTGAATATCTAAGAAATCGGGGTTATTACCCGAATGATACTCATAACCTTGCTGCACTGATTGACCGGCCTCATCTAAGCCATTATTGGTGTAATCGATATCTTGGCCGAAAAAAGTAATTGTCGGACAGATGACATAGTGGTCATGAAATTCTAAGGTTAGATGTGAATCATCTTTAGGGCACATGATTTCATGCAATTTTTCCCCTGGGCGGATACCAATAATGTCAGTTTTAATACCGGGCGCATACGCTTCGACTAAATCCATAATATGCACAGAAGGGATCTTGGGAATAAATATTTCCCCCCCCTGCATACGCTTAAAGTTAGTCAGTACAAAATCAACCCCATCTTGCAAGGTGATCCAAAAACGTGTCATTTCGGCATGCGTAACGGGTAATGAGTCCGCACCTTTGGCAATGAGGCCTTTAAAAAATGGTACCACAGAGCCGCGCGAACCAACAACATTACCATAGCGCACACAAGCAAAACGCGTGGGGCCAGTGCCGACCATATTATTAGCCGCAACAAACAATTTATCCGACGCTAACTTGGTTGCACCGTACAGGTTAATCGGATTCGCTGCTTTATCTGTCGATAGGGCAATCACCTTTTCGACTTTATTAGCAATCGCCGCTTTAATTACATTTTCAGCGCCATGGATATTGGTTTTAATACATTCCATCGGATTATATTCGGCCGCAGGAACCTGCTTTAACGCTGCAGCATGGATTACAAAATCGACATCTTGCATCGCTTGCATCATACGTTCACCATCACGTACATCACCTATAAAATACCGCATACAGGGATCATTAAACTCTTGCTGCATTTCAAACTGCTTGAGTTCATCTCGTGATAAAATGATTAAGCGTTTTGGCTTGTAATTGGCAAGAATTGTTTTGGTATATTTCTTACCAAAAGAGCCGGTGCCACCTGTGATGAGAATGGATTTGTTATTGAACATATGTATCCTTGTTTGAACACGAGAAAAACTAAACCAGTGTTCAGCTATCAGCCTCGAGTGTCAATAATCAGCGTGTCATTTAGATATACAATAATTATACCGCTTTTAGACAGATACTAAAATCCCCCTTCTATTACTGTCATTCTTATATAAAGATCAGAGGTAATAGAAAGGGGATTTTATGAAATAGGGCAAAAATATTACAGCTGTTGAAAATATTGTTCAAATTTATCAACAGTATTCTGAGTCGAAAACTCGTTAACTAATCTTGTTTTACCCGCTACGCCAAACTCAATAATAGCTTGTGGATTACTATGGAAGAAGCGTACTTTGTCAGCAATTGCATTAGCATCTTTTACTGGCACAACAAATCCACTAATACCATCAAGCACCACTTCTTTACCACCCCCCGTAGTAGTCACGATTGTCGGTGTTCCACATGACATAGCTTCCATTACGGTGCGAGGTAAACCTTCACCACTGATCGACGGTTGTACTAATACGTCACAAGCGGTAATAATTTCAGGCGCGTCTTTACGATAACCGGTTACATGAATACGATCTTTCATCGGATGTTTAGCGATAAGACTATTGTAAGGTTCTTGATCGAGCCCCTTACCCACTAATACTAAATGAAAGTTATCTAAATCAGTAAGTTTACTCGCTGCATCTAACATAACCTCAATGCCCTTACTCGGGCGTACATTACACGCACACACCACAGTAAAATCAGTTTCCTTAATACCAAATTCAGATAAATCAGCTGCTTTATGCCCATACCAAGCTAGGTTATGTCCTTTATGAATTGTCACGACCTGCTCTTTACCTTTCCAGGCTTGCTGGAGAATATCTTGTCTTACCGCTTCCGATACACAAATAACGCCATCAACACGCGGGTGTAAGATAGTAAGGTAAGCGCTTGGATCATGACGATACAACCCGCCCGTAGTACCGCGGTAAGCAACTAACTTAACGGGTAAACCGATACAGGCAAAGGCAGCATTAGGGATGGTTTTAGAATTGGTCGCATAAACAACATCATAATTATGTGTTTTTAATTCACTACGTAAAGCTTTTATTGTCTCTAAACATATTTTGCGCTTCGGATAACCGAATATCACTTTGATACCAGCCTCTTGATAATAACTCAGAGCATTTGAATCTTCAGGTATCATCACGGTTACGTCATGGCCTTTGTTAGCCAGGCCAATAAATGTTTCAACTTCAGGACGCACGCTATTGTATGCATTGGCACAACCGGGAAATGCTAATATTCTCATTGTAAACCCACAATTTATAATTAAAAATCAGCCACTTAAACATTTGACCGATAGCGTTTCAAACTTTAAAGGTGCATGTTGATTAAACTTATATCTACACTAAATCAATATACACTTAGGTATTACCCATTTTACCATCTAAAAATACAAAAATAATAATAAAATTCAGCCTGATTATTAAATTTTATCGAGGGAACTAATGTATACTTGTACATTAGCACCAAAATTAAAAATCCAATAAGTTATGTTTCAAGTTGATATCTTTTAGAATCGTACAATACGCAGACTCATAACCAAATTTTTACTAAAGGTAATTATCATAAAAGCACAACCTCATTTTCGAGGCCGATTTTACATAAAATTCTATTTTAGAAATTGTCTATTATACATCCAATCCTAATTGACTAAAATCACTAAAATCACCACAATAACTAAAATACTTTGGGATATGATAGAAAATGTATTTAATTGCAGTCTAGCTTCCAGTTCCAAACATAATGAGACTTTAATGGATATATACGTTTGCTCCACGATTAGAAATTTACTTTTTTCGATTTTAAGAGGCTTGTCAACGCATAAAAAAAGTTACATTTTTATGATAACGGACCAACAAAACATAAATAAGAATAATTATGATACGAGCGTGCTTCCTTCAAAGATAGAAATAATTTTCATTCAAAGACAAGATGTAATATCTACAGTGAAAAAAAGTATTTTAGGGCCGTTTATACCATTATTGACCTACACAAATTCAACCATAAACAAGTACATTAAAAACAATATTTGCAACATTTTACTTACACGAAAGATTACTGAAAATATCAATTTTAACAATACTCAGTTAATTGTATTCAATGATAGAAATAGATTGGCTCGTATTTTCATCCTATGCTTTAAAGACTATATAGTGATAGAAGACGGTCTATCTAACTACAGAGGGATGAAATTAAAATTCGTAGAGAAATGTTTGAAAAAGATAACCTCACCAAAACAGAAAATGCGATATGTAGGTGATAATTCTAAATGCTCGAATATTTTTTTATTGAATCCAGAGAATGCCCCTGAATACATACGACCAAAGACAAAAGTTATACAGTTTATAGATCATAATCTTATAACTAAATATTGTTTTCCATTTTTTAATGTACGAAGCGACAACACAACAGTTCAATACATTATTGCTACACAACCTATATCATCTCCTGAATACTTAAATTCCGGTACTGACCTTCTTGTGTATAAAAAAATAGCTAATTACCTTACTAGTAAAAGCATTTCATTTTCATTTAAAATACATCCTAGAGAAAAAACAGAAAAATATGCAAATATAATAGAAAATGCTGATTTTATAGAGAGTAAGATTCCGCTCGAATTAATAATTTTAAAATCCCCTCAAAAAATAAAAATAATATCGGTATATTCAAGTGCTGGTATGGGATTTGAAAAATATTGTGAAAGAATAACATTGATCAATGATAATGAAGTTAATAATATGAATGATACTATCAAATCCTGGACTAAATCTATTGATATGATTGATGATAGAATAACAGAAAAATTAGGCTCCTTATGAATAAAAAAAGACATGTCGTTTTCATTCTTCCAGCTATTAATGGTGGTGGGGCTGAAAAAGTTGTTTTAAATCTATACAAAGCGATGGAAGAATTCGAGAACTGTACCTGCCACATTATATCATTAAGTAATGAAACTGAGTATAACATCGCTAATTTTGATGTTCATTTTATCGATGCATTATCCTCTATAAATAAAAATGGATTTATTAAAAGATTATTATATAAATCTAAAATGGCAAATAAGATAGATGAATTTATTATTAACAATTTTGGATGTGACTCATTAGTTTTATCTAACATGATTTCGTCTGATAAAGTGATGTCAAAAAGTAATTTAAATGTTTATCATATTATCCACAGTGAATATCATAAAACATTATTCTTTAAAAGTTCATTATTTAAAAAAATAAAAACAAAAATAAACATTCAAAGAATATACAAATACCACCCACTAATATTTATATCAAACGGTGTCAAAGATAGTTTTGAACAAATATTCAAACAGTTAAATGAACATATCGTTATATATAACCCTATTGATATAGACAATGTAATATCATTAGCAAATGATAACATTAAAAAGATCGAAGATAACTATATAATACACATAGGACGCTTTAACCGTGTAAAAAGACATGATCGTTTATTGGAAGAGTTTGCGAAAGTAAATACTAATTGTAAACTTGTGCTCGCTGGTTCCGGAAGCCTAAAAGATAAAATAATAAAAAAAATTAATGAATTGAATATTAAAGATAAGGTCATATTATTAGGTTTTAAAGAAAATCCTTATCCATACTTAAAAAATTCAAAGGGCCTGATCATCTCATCAGATTCAGAAGGCTTACCTATGGTCATATTAGAAGCTATGGCATTAAACGTCCCCGTATTATCAACCGATTGTAGCGCTGGAATAAGAGAGCTTTTAGGTGAAAAGAGCACGTGTTTAATTCCGATGGATAATATACCATTAATATCACAAAAAATTGATGACATGCTAATAACACCATCAAAATACACCTTGAAAGTTAGTTCTAAATTCACCCCTAAGTTAATAGCAAAACAATATCATAATTTGAAATGAACTTTCACTGGAGGTTAAATGCCCGTCGTAGATTTGGTAAGTATGTATAGCGATAAAAAAGTTGGAAATAGTATTTTTTCAATTCTAGTTTTATCGTTTAAATCATTTTTTAAAAATAGTAGATTCACTTTCTCTGGAACAGAGCATAACTTCATCTCAATAAATAAAATAAATAGAAAAACTAATATAAAAATAAAATTCAAATCAAAAACAAAAAATAACAGTGTTTTAATCGAGGATGGATTCTCTGGAAAAGTAGATATAAAAATTGTGGGAAATAATAACCACATATATATTGGTCGCAATGTCGTTTTGGATAATGTGAAAATTGAAATTTTAAAAAGTAATTCACACGTAGCAATTGGTGAAAGAGTTTCAATGGGAGAGGGGCTATTAAACGTTTCGGATGCATCTGGTCAGCCTTCTTTGATATTCTCTGGTTCTGAGAATGTTAAAAACGAAAACAAGCCAGATCCCCTTCCGTCCTCTATCGTCATTGGTGATGGAAGTTTGCTCTCTAAAGGTATTATGATGATGACTTCTGATGGCCACCCAATACTAAACTTTAACTCTAAAAAAATTAATAATCATGGCGCAATAACAATTGGAAAGCATGTTTGGATCGGGACGGATGTGAAAATACTTAAAAACTCATCAATTGGAAATGGTTCTATCGTTGGGATGGGTAGTATTGTGACAAGCAAGATACCTTCTAACTCAATAAGTGCTGGAGTTCCATGTAAAGTGATTAAAAGTGAATATGGGTTTTGGGCTCGAAATGTCACCGAAAAAAGTATAGCTTTAGCAAGAAAAGATCTGGAAATGACAACGTTTAATTAAAGCTTTTCTGTCATGGCTAGGCACCTCAGTTCAATCTCAATTTTAGAAGTATCGATTAAAATCAGTTTTTAAACTCAATGATAAACCAATCCATAGCAGCCTTCCAGCTGCGGATTGGTTTACCTACTCTTGGAAGTTACTCTAACTTTAAAATTCACACTGTTCCATTTATCTTGTATCTTCAGCATCACATTTTAATCAGAATTCAGTTCTTTCACCTTAAGATATAATTGCATCACATAATACCCTTTATTCGTAAAAGAAAAAAATATATCAACTTATATCGTTACTTTGAGCTGATAAACTAATCTTTTAGTGTTTTTTTGTATCCTTATATTTAAATTTCAATAATGCATATTTGTTAAAGGTATATTGAAATTGTATTACAGCGATCAAAAAGCCAATACGACCATCTAAAAAACCGCGACGTAAAAAATAATGGCGAATAAAAGCAAATACAGCAGACAATGAACCTTTTAACATTGAGCCTTTTTTACCTTTATTATATTTTTCAAGCGCCCAAGCCTCAGCGTAACCAGTACGTTTTTGTAAATAAACATTCAGGTCAGAAAAAGTATAATGTAATAGATTATGCTGTAAATCTGTAATCGGCGCATCTTTACACTCTAGCGATTCATGCACCATATTTTGATTATAACGGTAGCGACTACGATTATAAATACGCGGTAATTTATCCGGGTACCAACCACTGTGATAAACAAATTCACCACAAAAATGCGTTAAACGGTTAACACTAAATACCTGTTCAGTATTAGCATTACTGACTGCAGCTTGAATTTCTAACGCTAATGTTTCGGGAACAACTTCATCAGCATCAATTGAGAATATCCAGTCATTAGTTGCTAAGGCTTCAGCACGACGTTTCTGTTCACCAAAGCCTGGCCAATCTTCGCGTACAAATACTTTATCGGTATATTTTTTAACAATAGCAAGTGTTCCATCTGAACTTCCCGAGTCAAGTACTACAATTTCATCCGCCCACATTACTGATTGTAAGCATGCTTCGATCTTTTTTTCTTCATTCTTACAAATAATGCAAACTGATATTTTGTTATTCATTGCTGGTACCTTATCTGATGATAATAAAATTAATTTTCAACCTCTTTCTTTGCCAAGGCTAACCCACTACCCAGTAGAATAACCGTCATCAATGGATAAAATATAGCGCCAGAGTTATGTCTAAACATTGCCTGTGTTAAGCAATAACCCATCATCATAATGACGCTTAATACCCCACATTGCGCAATGGTTTTGACCTGTTCATTACCATCTCGATATAATTGTCTAAAAATAAACAAGGGAGCAATGAAAATCCCCATTAATCCAATAAATCCAAGAATGCCTCTTACAGCTAAAGTTTCAAAATATTGGCTATGTGCATGTCCAGTCAAATAGTTAGAGGGAATACTAATCAGACCTTCAGCTTGCCGTTGAGCTCTCAACTCATTTCGCGTTTCATAGCCGACACCTACAAAGGGTGCTTCAATAAATGTATAACCCGAATCACGCCATAATTCTAAACGAATACCTGATGATGACTCAGATTCAGGCATTTCCCCACTTTCATACATATCAATCTCCCGAGAAAGTTGCTCGATACGCGATGATTTCTGTTGCATTGTCGGTGTTATGTTAATAACAGTAAGCATAGACAATGTTGGTACTATGATAATGATGAATGCAACAAGTGTTGTTTTAGTTTTTTGTATATACTTTCTATTTATATATAACAAGAATAGGATAGCAATCGGGACAAAAATCCAGCTACCACGTGAACCAGAAAGATAGCTGCCGGAAATACCAAAAGCGGCACCAAAGCTACATATTATGGATGTAATTAGTGCTGTTTTTTTTAGATAGTAAGTGGCTATTGGCAAACATATAATACCAAAAGTCATAGCTATATTACCCGATTGGATCGGCATGTAACCTTTAGAAAAGAAATCATAGCCAGACGAAAATGCACGTCCTTGACCATAATGAAAAACCAAAATTAGAGCCGCTGTACCAGCAATATAACTTGCTACGACAATACTGTTTGAAACCCAAGAAAAAGGAGGAGGATAACGAAGTAAGGCTATGAAAATAGGAATACATAAAATGAATCGACTAGGGCCATCTAATTTCGACAAGCTATCTCCATTTAATAGCGCTGAAAAAACAAATATACCAAAATAAAATAAAAATGCTCCTATCAATACTTTTGTATCTTTAGTTAAGGTTTGACGAGGAGTTGAAAATAGAACAGGTAAAGAAAATAGCAATAAAATAGCGGGTATTGCTTTATAACCTTTCCCGTATGCTAGACATAAAATAGGAAATAGGCATGCTAATATAGGTATCAGTTTACCGCTAACATTGGTATTTAATTTAGTTATTGTATTAATTTTCATTTAAATCTAGAAGCCTATTTCATGTGGATTTTTTCAGTAAAATTATAGTATTCACCCCTAAGATGAACGCCATATTTTCAATTAGACATTATGTATAATAACCTTACTAATTTAGACGATATATTAGCTTCATTCACGCAACATATCAAGATTAGATATATCTACTAACATTACTCTATTGGCCGCAATATCCGCGCACCTGGCACTAATGTTCCTAACTTTTCAGCAAGCACAGCTTTAGCCGCTTCATCCCCGTGCACTATACGTATCTCGAGTGGCTGATGTTTGATGTGTTTAACAAAATTAAGTAAATCTTGCTGATCGGCATGGGCTGAATACCCACTGATAGTATGAATACCAGCGTTAATGCTAATGCGTTTATCATTCAGCGTTACATAACCACCAGCGGGCCCATATTTCTGAATATCTCGACCAGGTGTTCCCTTGGCTTGATAGCCAACAAAAATCACATTGGCTTTACTATCAGGTAGAAACTCCGTGAGGTAATTGACAATGCGTCCGCCGCTGCACATGCCACTGGCGGCGATGACGATAGCGGGTTTGTTGCACTTGGCGAGATAACTCACCACGCTAAGGTGGTCTTGATGAGTGTCTATGGTGTGCAGTTGTTCGAAGTTAAGCGGATGACGGCCTTGTTTTAATATGCCTTGTGCCTCTTTGTCCCAGAGTTCTTTAAAGTCGCGGTACTTAGTGGTGAAATTAGCGGCCATGGGCGAGTCAACGATGATTTCGATATTTTTCCATAAACAGCCTTCTGGTGCAGCATGAATAAACTGTTCTATTTCGTAGAGTAACTCTTGAGTACGGCCAATGCTGAATGCCGGGATTAACACTACGCCATTATCACTGACCGCATGTTCAATCACGGCTTGTAACTTTTGACTACGTTGGTTGCGGTGTTCGTGGCGCTTATCACCATAGGTACTTTCAATAATGAGGGAGTCAGCACGATACGGTGCCCGAGGCGCAGATAATAACGGGCTGTAAGATGCGCCTAAGTCACCAGAGAACACTAGTCTATGGCGATGAATCGGTTTATCCGTGGCCAGTTCAATTTCGACATAAGCAGAACCAAGGATATGCCCTGCGGGACAAAAACGGATCTTTTGGCGTTGATAGCAGATCTCGCCTTCGCCTATATCTTCCGGCGGTATTTGCAGCACATCAATAAAGCACCATTTATGATAAGGCACAGGTATTAGTTGGTTGTTTAATAATGACAGGCAAGCTTGGATGAGTTTGTGATCGCGGGTAACACCAACTTTAAGGGCATCTCCAATAACCAGGGGGAGTAATGCTGCGGTGGCTTGGGTCGCGTATATTGGACCAGTGTAGCCTGCGGCTAATAGATAGGGGATGCGACCAACGTGGTCAATATGGCAGTGGGTGATGATGAGCGCTTTAATGGTGCGGACATTAAAGTCGATAGATAGTTGGTCTTTATTATTGTTACCTACAGCTTCAGAGCCTTGAAATAGACCGCAATCAATCAATACTGAATTATAGTCATTCATATACAATTGATGGCAAGAGCCAGTCACGCCATTAACGGCCCCGTGATGTAATATACGCATTGTTCCATCCTTGGAAAGCTAACTAAACGATAAATAGGGCTATCGATTTTAAAGTAAATCATCGAATTAGTTTAAAGCTTGGTTCCAAGGAAGGTAATAGGTCAATACGCTTATTTAAGTACGGTTAAACGAAAAATACGGTTAAGCTTTGTAACCATCAGGATTATTTGATTGCCAGCGCCAAGTATCAGCCATCATATCGCTAATACTACGCTCGGCTTTCCAACCTAATTCACGTTCAGCCAGATCGGTAGCGGCATAACACTGGGCTATATCGCCTTCACGGCGTGGTGAGATTTGATAAGCAACAATTTTACCTGAAGCGAGTTCAAAAGCTTTCACCATCTCTAATACGCTATGACCTTGGCCAGTGCCTAAGTTATACGTCACTAATCCAGGGTTGGTCATTAGCTTGTCTAAGGCTTTTAAATGACCTAAGGCTAAGTCAACCACGTGGATGTAATCACGCACACCGGTACCATCAACGGTGGCATAGTCATCCCCAAATACATTTAACTGCTTTAGTTTACCCACTGCGACTTGTGAGATGTAAGGTATTAGGTTGTTCGGGATATCATTTGGATCTTCACCAATCAGACCACTATCATGTGAGCCGACAGGGTTAAAATAACGTAAACGGGCAATGTTCCAGCTGTTGTCTGATTTATATAGATCGGCAAGAATTTCTTCGACCATTAATTTCGAGCGGCCATACGGGTTTGTTGCCGACGTTGGAAAGCTTTCATCAATCGGTACAGACGCCGGTTCACCATACACTGTGGCAGAAGAACTAAACACAAAGTTCTTCACATTGTTCGTTGCCATCACTTCTAGGATGTTTATTGTCGCAGCAATGTTATTACGATAATACGTTAACGGAATCTGATTAGATTCCCCTACCGCTTTTAAACCAGCAAAGTGGATCACAGCATCAATAGTGTACGTGGTAAATATCTGCGTAAGTAACTCACTATCGACTACATCACCTTGATAGAAGGTCACCGACTTACCTGTGATAGATTTAACACGAATTAATGATTCATCACTTGAATTACACAGATTATCAATCACAACGACATCTTGATTGCTGTTTAATAATTCCAATACGGTGTGGCTACCGATATAGCCAGCGCCACCAGTGACTAATATTGCCATAAACTGCTCCGGTTCTATTTAGCTATCTATTTATGAATAGAGCTACATTGATATTCGAGTCTTGACCCCAAGTATTAAACGCAATCGCGATACATCTATCTGTATCGCTTTATAACAAATAGTTACAAGCTTAGCTATTACGCCAAGTACGAATCTTTGCAGTAATAACCCAAATCTTAGATAATAATAATTGGTAGATAAAAAAGCAAACCAAAAACAATATCAGCATGATGTATTCCGGTATACCGACGATTTCAGCATAAATACCAAACGAAGCATAAGCGATGGCAATCGCGCAGATAACGCATAAGTTTTGGGTATTGTCTAATCCTAACCGTTGGAAGATGTGGTGTAGGTGTTCTCGATCGGGTTTGAACGGGGAGTCGCCACGGCGAATACGACGGATCATAATAGCAGCCATATCCATTAATGGTACAGCAATTAGCCATAACGCGGTAACTGGGCGTAATGGTGCTTCACCTTGTTGTGTTGATAATAATAAAAACCAAATAACCGTAAATCCTATTAACATACTTCCCGCATCCCCCATAAACACTTTACGTTCACGCCCTAAAAAACCGAGGTTGAAAAGAACGTAAGGTAAGATGATAACAATAAGTACTAAACATAAATAAGCTAGATTAGCTTGTCCATCAAAGCTAAGTATAAAGCCTAAACCACCAAGCGTAACCATAGATAATCCACCTAGCAAGCCATCAATACCATCAACCATGTTAAAGGCGTTAATTGCGCCGACCACAGCGATCACTGTCACAACGTAGCCAATCATACCTAAGTCAATATTCCCAAAACCAAGCATATCACCCAACGTATGTAACTGAATATCCGCTACTGACATCATAGCAACAGATAATCCTGCTTGTACAACAAAACGTATTTTGAAACTCAGGTCATATTTATCATCCAAGGCACCGACAAGGGTTAGGATAAAAATAGATAGCATGAACAAACGGTAGTTCGGTAATAGCTCCGGATTATTAAATAAGAAATACATAAACGAAATACAAATCGTAATACCACCAACCAAGGGAATAGCACCGCTGTGATGTTTACGTGCATTTGGCTTATCAACCAAACCTATTCCTTTTGCTACTTTACGCATGGTAAATAGCGTCACTAAAGAGAAAAAGAAAACAAAACCGAGTTCGATTAACATGCTTTTTATAACCTTGATAAATTTAAAATAAGATGAGTATAATTGATAGCTAGTATACCTAAAAGAAAGTAGGCATGGGTTTTAATGGTTAAATAATAGTGAATAAATTGAAAGTAAACAATATGAAATTAAAAATGTGCAGTGATTAATGGACGGTAGCCATAAAATAATAATCAGAACTGAATATGGTACTATACCGCTACACATTCAGCTCTGAGTGTGAATAAAAGAAGAGATTAAGCTGATTTTCTTTCAGTTTTCGCTTTATCTAATTCCGCTTTGTCGTCTTTTAAATAAACATTATCGTAACAGTAGTTTATCGCATCGATATAACCATCTACTGAACCACAGTCAAAACGTTTACCTTTAAACTTATAGGCAATCACACAACCTTGTTGTGCTTGTTTTAACAATGCATCTGTAATTTGGATCTCACCGCCTTTACCTGGTTCTGTGTTTTCGATGAATTCAAAAATATCTGGGGTTAAGATATAACGCCCAATAATGGCTAGATTACTTGGTTCGGTACCTGATGCCGGTTTTTCTACCATGTTCGTCACACGAAATAGATCTTCACGGATCTCATCGCCAGCGATCACACCATATTTATGGGTTTCACCTGCAGGTACTTCTTCTACAGCAACAATCGAACAACGGAACTGGTTGTACAAAGCAACCATTTGCTCGAGTACACCTTTCTCTTCATTCACACATAAGTCGTCAGCAAGTACCACCGCGAATGGTTCATCTCCCACCAATTCGCGACCCGTTAGAATTGCATGACCTAAGCCCTTCATTTCACGTTGGCGAATATAAGTGAACTGCGCTGCATCGATAATACTACGAATATCGTCTAACAAGTCTTCTTTGTTAGTACCTTGAATTTGATCTTCAAGTTCGTAGTTTTTATCAAAATGATCCATTAGCGAGTGCTTACCACGACCAGTAACAATACACATACCGGTCATACCTGCACTGATCGCTTCTTCAACGCCGTATTCAATTAATGGTTTGTTAACCACTGGCATCATTTCTTTTGGCATTGATTTAGTTGCAGGCAGGAATCGAGTTCCGTAACCTGCTGCAGGAAATAGACATTTTTTAATCATTATAACTTCCGAGTTTTAAGTTTTAAGTTTTAAGTTTTAAGTTTTAAGTTTTAAGTTTTAAGTTAATCAGAACCAAAAAGATCACGGGTATAAACTTTATCTGCAACATCAAGAAGCTCTTCAGCCATACGATTAGATACGATGACATCTGATGTTGCTTTGAATTCATTTAAGTCCTTTATTACCACAGAGTGGAAGAACTCAGACTCATTGAGTACCGGTTCATAAATGACCACTTCAACACCTTTGGCTTTCAGACGCTTCATAATGCCTTGGATACTTGAAGCACGGAAATTATCAGAACCGGATTTCATGATTAAACGATAGATCCCTACACGCTTTGGATTGCGCTTTAAGATGGCACTCGCAACAAAATCTTTACGCATAGTATTTGCATCAACAATTGCGCCAATAATACTATTTGGTACGTCCGAATAATTGGCTCGTAATTGTTTAGTATCTTTAGGTAAACAATAACCACCATAACCGAATGAGGGGTTGTTATAATGATCACCAATACGAGGGTCTAAGCCTACCCCTTCAATAATTTGACGTGTATTCAAATCATGTGATTCAGCATAAGAATCTAGTTCATTGAAATAAGCCACGCGCATTGCAAGGTAAGTATTAGAAAATAGCTTAACCGCTTCAGCTTCTGTTGAGCCAGTAAACAATACCTGAATGTCTTCTTTTACTGCGCCTTGGACGAGTAAACCAGCAAAAGTTTCTGCACGCTCACTGCATTCACCGACAATAATGCGAGACGGATGCAAGTTGTCGTATAACGCTCGACCTTCACGTAAAAACTCAGGTGAGAATATCAAATAGTCACAACCTAGCTCTTGCTTAATACGCTGCGTGTAACCCACTGGCACAGTGGATTTTATTACCATAACCGCCTTAGGGTTGATAGCCATCACGTCTTTAATCACAGACTCAACTGATGATGTATTGAAATAATTATTTTCCACGTCATAATCTGTTGGTGTAGCGATTATCACATAATCAGCATTTTGGTAAGCAAGTTGCTTATCCAGTGTCGCAGTGAAATCAAGATCTTTATTCTTCAAAAAATCTTCAATTTCAACATCAGAAATCGGTGATTTTTTCTGATTTAATAGATTTATTTTTTCTTCAATAAGATCAACGGCAATCACTTCATTATACTGCGCAAGTAACATCGCATTTGATAAGCCTACATAACCAGTTCCGGCAATGGCTATTTTCATTCTAATTCCCTCTATACAGCGCTATTCTTAGGCTGTGATACTAATTAATTGGATCTGCTGCAATGCATGGTTCACTAAATATTGCGCTTGTTCTATTGAATTTGATTCCGCATAACAACGTAGTTCAGGTGCATTACCCGACGGACGGAAATGGATAATATCACCCGTCATTAATGTCAACCGCAAACCATCGGTAATATTGACTTCAGCTACAACTAACTCAGAAAAACCTAATTTAGCTAAGAAATGATCCGGTTGTTCTTTCGCAACTTTTAAAATAGCTAAGCTTTTTTCTGTTACAAAATTTTGAATACGATCACTGTGAGTTATTCGTTGTGGTAATGCGTTAACTAACGCTGAGATATTCATTTCACTTGCTGCAGCTAACAACATTAATGCAGGTAATACAGCATCGCGCGTTGGTAATGCTTTAACTAGTTTGTTATTAACAACAACATCAGAACCTAATAAGAAACCACCATTAGCCTCAAAACCAGCAATCGAATCATAATCTTTAGCTAATGCTTCAAATTCAGCGATGACATATGGTGAGCCGATTTTAGTACGCGTGACATGATTAAATAACTCACAATTTTCAATTGCGGTATTACAGCTCACGGGTACAGCTAATGCTTCTATATTCATCGCATTAGCACATAATAAACCTAGTACATCACCACGCAGCCAATCACCATTTTCATCCGCAACTAACGGGCGGTCTCCATCACCATCAGTAGAGAAGATAAAATCGAGATTGTATTGTGCTGACCAATTTTTCGCTTTTAGTTTGTCCCCTTCTGATACGGCTTCAGTATCAATAGGTACAAATTCATCACTACGCTCAAGTGCAACCACATCTGCTCCAAGCGCAACAAACATATCGGCATACAGATCACGACCTGCGCTAGAATGCTCATAAATACCAACGCGTTTACCCGCAAGTAATGTGCTATCAAATAAAGAGGTATATCGCTCAATATAGTCGACAGCAGCTTTCGTATTTGTTACTAATTCAGGCAGTTCAGAAATAGCGTCAAATTCAGCCTCGGCATTTAAGATATCTCCTTCATCAGATTTACTTATCTCACCGTCGGGACGATAAAATTTAAGGCCGTTACGATCAAAAGGAATATGACTACCAGTGACCATTATGCTCGGTATGTTATTTTGCATTGATACATAAGCTAACGCGGGTGTTGGAACAACACCATAATAAATAGCTTCAATACCAAGTTGATCTAATGCTTTAATGCATGCTTGTGCCATCGCGGGACTGCTAGGTCTATTATCAATCGCGATAGCGACTTGCTTAAATGTAAATTGCTTTTTCATACAGCTAATAAAAGCATGGGTAAATGCTGCGCAAGTATTCACAGTAAATTCAGTAACTAAACCACGAGCACCACTAGTGCCAAATTGTATGCCTGATTGTTGTATTTCATTAGAACTGATTAACATCATAATTATCTCTTAAAAAATTGTGGAATTTTAGATACGTTTTTAATAACAACAGCTTGAACCCAAGAAATACGACTATTTTTTAATGCTCGAATATCTTCTTTCGTTTTTAAGATTATATTTTTTAAATCTCGATTACTTGCCCCACCCACTCGCATTTTTATGGTCACTTTAGGCAAATAACTTATTGACACCTTGTTCTGCCATAAATAACGTAAAATAGAGTCGTAATCAGCCGCAATTTTAAAAGATAAGTCAAACATTCCAAATTGCTCATAACAAGTACGTTTCATATAAAAGGTTGGATGAGGTGGCATCCAACCTTTGGTTAGTTTCTTTCTATTGTATGTACCGGATTGCCATAAACGTACAATAGTATTGATATTATCTTTATTGACGTATTGTAGATCAGCATAAACAGCATCAGTATGCTGCTCATTAAAGGTTGCAACAATATCTTTAACTGCGTCAGGATAAGCAAATAAATCATCAGAATGAAGGTATCCGATAATATCACCAGTAGCCGCTTTAATACCTTTATTCAAGGCATCATAAATACCCTTATCAGGTTCACTGATTATGGTTGTCACACGTGGACATTGTTGCTTGATGACTTCCAGCGTATTATCGCTTGAAGCACCGTCAATAATAATGTACTCTATATTTTTATAACTTTGCTTATTCAATGACTCTAACGTATCGTTAATGGTTGCTGCACTATTATAAGTTGCAGTGATAATCGAAACTTTCATTACTATTTCCCAGAACTAAGTTTACCTTAGCTTAAACGCGACCATATTTATCATCAAAACGAACAATATCATCCTCACCAAGGTACGAGCCTGTTTGCACTTCAATCAATTCAAGTGGTAATACACCCGGATTTTCTAATGCGTGAATTTGGCCTAATGGAATATACGTCGATTCATTCTCTGTCACTAAGAACGTTTTATCACCGTTAGTAACACTTGCCGTGCCTGATACAACAATCCAATGCTCAGCTCTGTGATGGTGCATTTGAATCGATAATTTAGCACCCGGATTAACCGTAATACGCTTGACTTGGTCACGCTCACCAAAATCAAGGGAATCATATTTCCCCCAAGGACGGAACACTTCTCGTTGATGTTTGAACTCGTAGCGATCTTGTGCTTTTAACTTTTCAACGATGGTTTTCACATCTTGAACCTGGTCTTTACAAGCGACTAATAACGCATCTTTAGTTTCAACTATCACTAAGTTATCAATACCAACCGTCGTTACAAGTTTATGACCGGCATTAATGTATGAATTAGTGGTATTGTGCGAGATGACATCACCGTGATTAACATTACTATTCTCATCTTTCTCACTCACTTCCCATAATGATGAGAATGAACCGACATCACTCCAACCTGCATTCATTGGCACGACGATAGCATCAGAGCCTTCAGCTTTACAAAGAGGTTCCATCACTGCGTAATCAACAGAGTCTTCAGGACATTGGGCAAAGATATCAGCGCTAATGCGGGTGAAGTCTAAGTCTTGTGTTTTATGCTCATAAGATTGTGTGCATATCGCGAACATATCCGGTGAGAATTTAGCCAGCTCTTCAAGATAGCGTGAGGCTTTAAACATGAACATGCCGCTATTCCACAGATACTCACCTGAATCTAGGTAGGTTTGTGCTGTTGTTAGATTTGGTTTTTCTACAAAGCTATCAACATCAAAGCCAATCGCTTCATTGCCTGCATGTTTAGCTCCTTGCTTAATGTACCCATAACCTGTTTCAGCATGCGTCGGCACGATACCAAAGGTAACGAGCTTACCTTGCGCGGCAAAGACTTTGGCATCCAGCACAGCTTGTTGAAATGCGGCAACATCTTTAATCACGTGGTCAGCGGCTAATACCAATAATAAAGGGTCATCACCTTTAGCGACTGCAGCCAATGCAGCCAGTGTAATTGCTGGTGCAGTGTTCTTGCCCATAGGTTCAAGGATAATGTCACCTGCCACGGTATTATTAGTACGCAACTGCTCTGCAACAATAAAACGGTGTTCGTTATTACAAATAATCAACGGGTTTAAGCATTTACTATTATCAAGACGATTAATCGTTTCTTGTAATAAGGTATTTTCGTTTAATAATGCTAAAAATTGCTTTGGGTGCAGAGCGCGAGATAAAGGCCATAAGCGTGAACCGCTACCGCCTGACATGATTACCGGTAAAATCATAATAAACCTTAACTTTTTATTTTTAAATAATTGAATATGGAAATTGATTCTTAACATCAATTTTTGACGCTAAGTAAAATACCACTTACTGTGTTGATGTACGTCAGCTTGTGTTAGTAACGTTGTAACATCCAACCATTGGTATTGACTGTGCTGCTCTGTAGGCAGTGACAACTGAGACTCATCAACTGTTATTTCGTAACCTAATACCACATAATGCGTTGAGAGCTGTTCGCCGAATACACTGTCATCATAAAAATGTTCAAAAGGGCCAAGTAATGTAGCTTGCTCAATAGAACAAGTTAGTCCGAGTTCATGCTGACAAAGTCGTGTGAATGCAGTTTGCATCGATTCATCTTTTTGAATACGGCCGCCAGGTACAAACCAATAACCTTGCGCTGGTCGATTGGTTCTAAACCCGAGTAACGCTTGACCCTGTGGGTTTTTAACCACAAGGTCAATCGAGATAAGCGGTGTTGAATCGATAACAGTTGCAAATGTATTGTTATCTAAAAACATAAATCTCCGAGGAGAAAAGAGAAAGGATACAGCAGGGCCTATGACTTTGACCTTGCACCTTTCAAACTTTCTCCCTGCTTCTATTTCCTAAACGAATCTTGATTATCAAGGAACCACTGATAAGCACTTTGTAAGCCGGATTCTAAATCTACCTGATAACACCAACCCAAATTAGCTAAACGGTCTACGTTCATTAATTTACGTGGTGCACCATCTGGTTTACTGCTATCAAAGACGATTTCGCCGTTAAAGCCTGTTACCTTCGCAACCGTTTCAACAAGTTCACGAATCGTGCAATCAACACCCGTGCCGACGTTAATATGACTTAACATCGTGTCGGTATTTTCAGCATACGTATCTTGCGTTAGGTTCATCACATAGATAGACGCTGATGCCATGTCATCCACATATAAGAATTCACGCATTGGCTTACCACTGCCCCATGCAATAACCTCACTGTCATTGTTTAACGCGGCTTCGTGGAAACGACGTAACAAGGCAGGAATAACATGCGAGTTTTCCGGATGGAAGTTATCATTTGGACCATACAAGTTAGTCGGCATTACACTGCGGTAGTTACGACCGTGTTGACGATTGTAAGACTCACACAATTTAATACCGGCAATTTTGGCAACTGCATAAGGTTCATTGGTTGGTTCGAGCGTACCGGTTAACAAGGTTGATTCAGCCATTGGTTGCGGTGCAAGTCGTGGGTAGATACACGATGATCCTAAAAACAATAAGTCTTGTACGTTGGCGTTATGCGCAGCATTAATGATGTTACTTTGAATCATCAAATTTTCATAAATGAAGTCTGCAGGATAAGTATTGTTACCCGCTATACCACCAACTTTCGCTGCAGCGAGATACACTTGGTCAATAGACTCCGCTGAAAAAAATGCATTCACAGCTGCTTGATTGGTTAAATCAAGCTCACTGCGGGTTCTCAATACAAGCTCAACATCACCTTGCGCCTGTAGTTGACGCACGATAGCCGAACCAACCATACCGCGATGACCTGCTACATAAATACGTTTTTTCATGATTAACTTTCTTTTGTTACAGAAATAGAATAACCGTGCGCTTTAAGTAATGCGTGTTGCTTTGCTTTAGCCAAGTCGTTTTCAACCATTTCAGCACACATTTCTTCAACGGTGATTTGTGGCTCCCAGCCTAATATCTCTTTGGCTTTCGATGGGTCGCCAAGCAATGTTTCAACTTCCGCAGGGCGGAAATAACGCGTATCAACTTTCACAATAACATCACCGACTGATACACCTTTGGCGTTATCACCCGTAATGCTTACAACTGTTGCGATTTCATCAACACCTTCACCAGTGAACTCAAGTTCGATACCCACGTTTTGTGCTGAGATACGAACAAATTCACGAACTGAGATTTGCTTACCCGTTGCAATAACGAAATCGTCAGCCACACCTTGTTGTAACATCATCCACTGCATGCGAACGTAGTCTTTTGCATGACCCCAATCGCGTAGTGCGTCCATGTTACCAAGATATAAACATGGCTCTAAGCCTTGAGAGATGTTAGCAATTGCACGAGTAATTTTACGTGTTACGAATGTTTCACCACGGCGTGGAGATTCATGGTTGAATAGAATACCGTTACACGCATACATACCATAAGATTCACGGTAGTTCACAACAATCCAGTACGCGTACATTTTTGCAACTGCGTACGGTGAACGCGGATGAAATGGGGTGGTTTCACGTTGTGGAATTTCTTGTACTTCACCGTAAAGCTCAGACGTTGATGCCTGATAGAATTTAGTCTTTTTCTCTAAGCCTAAGAAACGAATCGCCTCTAATAAGCGTAACGTCCCCATTGCATCAACATCGGCAGTGTATTCTGGGCATTCAAAAGAAACGGCAACGTGAGACTGAGCGCCTAAGTTATAGACTTCGTCAGGTTGCACATCTTTAATAATACGCGTCAGGTTTGACGAATCGGTTAAATCACCATAATGTAAGAAAAATTTTTGATTTTTTTCATGGTTATCTTGATAAATATGGTCAAGACGTTCGGTATTTAACGATGATGCACGGCGTTTAATACCGTGTACTTCATAGCCTTTTTCTAATAGTAATTCAGCCAAGTATGAGCCATCTTGGCCTGTTACACCGGTAATTAATGCTTTTTTCATTTTGAACAACCTTAATCAATTGTATTAGTATTATAAATTTCATCTAGAATAGGTAAAACAACTTTTGATGAATAATTTTCAAGTATTTTTTTTCTGCCAAACTTACCAAACAAACTTCTTTTCTTTTGAGGTAAAGACAATATTTTAGCGATTTTAAGGGCTAAATCAGAAGTGTTAAAAGCCTCTACTGTAAAGCCAGATAATCCATCGTCTACGATTTCTGCAACCGCAGAGTTATTAAAACAAACAACAGGTGTCTCACATGCTAAACTTTCAGCTGCAACTTGCCCAAATGATTCGATGCGAGAGGGCACAATAACCACGTCTGAAGCTGAATATATACTTGCAAGTTGAGAAGGATCTGATACATGCCCTGTATAAGTAACATCAAAACCTAAAAAACTAGTTTCCAATTTTTTTTCACCTCCAAAAATAAGTAAATGAATATTTAAATCCGTTTTGAACCCTTTCAGTTGATTAAGTGCATCAGTCAGTAGATCATAACCTTTAAGATAATTAGATGTACCTCCAATTGCACCAAAACAAATAACCATCTTGTCCATAGGCACGAACAAAAAATCTCGTGCTACTTTGATAGGCTTTGGTTTAAAAATATCTACATCGATAATATTAGGTAAATACTTAACGGTGAGGTCATTCAAAAGGAAGCTTGATTTTGCTCTCTCAACCATCCACACCGAAGGAGCTGTAAAAATCACATGGTTTTTTGTCAAAGAACTTTTCAGACGTAATTTACGATTAAATACCCACTTATCTAAATCTAAACCTCTAACATTATTGTTTGTTGATAAATAACCATTGATATATCGAGTAGGGTCTAAGCTATAATGCTCAGAACCACTAAAAAACCAGTCATCGTGCAATGTAATGAAAAATCGACTTTTATATCGGCCAAACCATGTATTTAATCGCCGCAAAGAACAGGTTTCATTATTAAACCAATGTAGATGAATTATGTCAGCATCATGGTCAATAGCATTAGCGACATGCATTGAACTAAATATGTTAAGGGAGTGCTTAGTTTTATTGTTAGACTTTTGTAATTTACATAATAAAAAACTGATACACCTTAAAAATAAATGAACATAATAACTGAATTTATTGGGCCCAGAAATATTCAACTCAGACGATTTTTTTTCTGCAACAATGAATTTAACATCGTATTTATTTTTAATTAGTTGGTATTGTTTGTCAGCAGCTATTGCTGCGCCCCCTCTTTTATCGGAAAAAGATATTAAATTTATTCTCATAATAAACTCCAAATAAACAATTAAAACAGGCATACTTAAGTGGTGAATCAAAAAATATTATTTATTAAGTTCCTCAATCATGTTTTTAAATCTGAACACCATATTTTCAACATTATAAGAGTCTGTAACTGTTTTAAAAGCATTGTTTGACATTACTGTATATGCCAAAGCATCAAATGACGAAAGTTGATTTATTTTCGCTCTTAAATCATCCACATTATTTTTTTTAAAACTGATACCATTAATATCCTTTTTAAAAGCGGAAAACTCTGGCATATGGTAGCTTTCACTAGAGTGAATTATTGCCGGCAAACCATAATTAAATGCATGTATTAGGCTTAAACCCACAGAACCAGTATAAATAAACGCATGTGATGAAAGCATGATTCTAGCAATGCCCATCTCATCAAATATCGCACCATACCAATGCACCCGATCTGTTATTCCAATCTCATCAGCCATCGTTTTGTAGTAATCAATTCGTTCTCCTGAACCGATAACATTTAAATGTACATTTTTATTAACCATACTAATAGACTTTAATAACAGATTAAAGTTAGCTTTATCAGTAATTCTACCAACAAATACTAAATTAAATTGAGGGGTATTTATCTCCCTTGTTATAGAAATAGTCTTAATACATTCTTTTATTTCAGATGAGTCTAAGCCATTGTTTAACGCGTAACAGTTAGGTTTAGAAAGCTGTTCTTTTTCTTTATCAGTATAAACTAATATAGCACTCGCCAATTTCATTAACTTGATACGTATCTTCGCCATCAAACCAAAACTACCAGCGGACCAACCATGTCCCCACCAAACAGTCTTGATACCTCGCATACGTAAAATAACGAAAAGTAACATGTAGTTCAATATTCTCGGATTACCATTAATAATAACAATATCATTCTTTTTATAAGGAGAAAAAAGAGGTAAATTCTTATGCCAATAAAGGCGTTCTAAAAAATGAATAAAACCCGAAGATAAAGACAAATCCTTTGATTTGAAAACTGTATTCACACCTAAAAAGTCAGATTCAGTTGCATAAATTTTCACTCGGTACAACGACATGATCTTTTCAAAAAAAGGGATCCGATATTTAGGTACGGCAGGCTGAATAATATGAATTTTCATTGCGTCACTTTTTAATTAATTTATTAGAAATCATATAAACAATAGATGCTAATACATTTTTAAACCCAAAGTTTTTATAGATAGATTTGTATTTATCTAACCTTTTCTCTTTAGATACAACAGATGAAATACCCCCGCCTTCAAATTCACAAATAACTTCGTTTATATATAACAATGAAGATGGGTTTGTTTTGTAAATACGAGCAACTAGATCATAATCAGAGTAGACTGAATATTCCAAGTTGTAGCGAATATTTGAATCAAAAAACATCGCTTGATGACAAGCATGGATAATACCTAGTTCTAAAAATTGACTAGGTAATACAGAACTTATTAAGCCATTTTTATACTGAGTACCATAAATTAATTTAACATCCGATTTTATAGGATATTTAAATATATTTTCAACAGTTTCATTTCGATGGAAAACATCGCCACTATTCATAAAATTAATCCATTTCCCAGACGATACATCAATACCTTTATTCATGGCGTCGTAAACCCCGTCGTCTTTCTCACTTATAATCACATCGATTCTATCTTTATATTTTTCAAGTATTGATAATGATGAGTCTGTAGAACCACCATCAACAATTATTAACTCCATATTTTTATATTTTTGAGAAAGCACACTAATGATAGTTCTTTCTAACCCATCAGAGTTATTATAATTTATAGTTATTATTGAAACTTTCATATTTATTATATTCCACACTCATCATATGTCCCATATTAAACATCAATAAGAAACTTTAATTTAAACTGCAAGGTATTTACCAGCCTTACGTTGGGTTTAATAGTAACATCTAAGTCCAGACACAGGGCTAAATTACGTATACCAACTCCGAAACTTCTCATTACACTTTGAAAGATGTAAATATAGCTACACTATTCATTGTATTTACATTTCACTTAAAAATTAAGTATTCAGAAACTGCCTTGTCAATAACGCAGTTTTTTATTTTTAAAGTACTTAATAAATACATCTAAAAATAAACATGACACAACCAAATAAGCAGCATCATTATTAATAAATGGATGTTTTGAAAATTGAGTGACAAGAAAAGAAAAAAGAAAAAATACATGGGTAATAAATAACTTACATCTAAAAGTAAAATGTAATAATAAATAAGTGTAAATTGCTTTAATAATTATACCTATCGAACCATACATTGCATAAAACCATGTGTTCCAAGGGTAAACAACATTAGCTGATAAAGCATTTGAGTAACCTAATAGAATGAACTCTGAAACAAACCTTGAATTATTTACGCCCACTGGATTATCTAATGAGCTAAATAAAGAAAGAAATCGTTCACTAAAAAAGCCAAAAAAAGGAAACAATATTTTTTCATAATCATGTTCAAACTTGTCAATAACTAAATCACCCAAATACATTGAAAATGTAGTATATTTAAATAATGACTCTGACATATTCACAGCAGCACTAATAATGGTTACACTTCTACCTTGATAAATAGTTGAAACAGCCCCTAACAAAGCAAGCAGCAGCATTAAAAAGAACATTTTTAAATATATTTTTTTATCACTTCCAAATGGAATTATGACCATAATTATATATATTAACTTTAGGATTTCACTTCGAGAAAGGGAATAAATAACCAATAGAAAAAATGACGCTATTAACAAAAATCTAATTTTATATGAATAAGAAAATACAATTGAAATACCAGTTAAAATTAAAATAGGCATAGTAATAAACATTATAAAACGGCTTCGGCCAAATTCAAAAACCAAATCCTCCCTAGACACGCCAGATAAAACCAGTGGTATCCGAGGGATACTTTCTAATAAAATAAATAAAAAAACAATGAAAATCAACAGGATATTATCTTCTACTAAACGCCGAAGAGTATTTTCAAAAAAAACATTTATTCCTTTATAGTAAAATTTATTAAAATAAAAAAACACATACAACAAAAATAAAAGAAAAGTAAAGTCAAAAAAATATATTATTATAATCCTAGGCGATATGCGCTCATAAAATGGAAGTAAATGACTTAACTGCCAGGCCATTAATAAAATAAAAGCTTGAACAATTAGAACTAATGAAAAACTACGTAATTTAATTTCTTTCATTTAAAACCATATTAAATAATTTTTTATAATGCTGGTTTATAATTTGTTCACTCCATAGACTTACAGCTCTTTTCCGAGCTGATTCCTTTATCATTCGATAACGACTTGTATTATGTATATTATAAAAAAATTCAATTCCATTCATCAAATCTTCGCAATCGAAAGGTTTAGCTAGATAACCTGTTTTTTTATGCTCAACAACATCGATCAATCCAGTAGTCGCAAACGCAACGACTGGAATACCACAGGATTGTGCCTCACTAGCCGTTTGCCCAAAAGCTTCTAACCTTGATGGAACGACCATTAAATCCATAGCGTTATATATAATCGAAAGTTCAGATTCGTTAGATATATGACCAGTAAATATTGTTTCAAATCCTACATCAGGAAAGTTGGCAGGCTTATCTTGCCCGAATATCAAACATTTTATTTTTCTAGAGTATTTTTTTTTCATTAATTCTAAAGATTTTAATAAAAGATCAAAACCTTTACGAGAATCTAACGTTCCACCAATAGCTCCAAAACCTATAATAAAACATTCATTCTTTTCAACAATATGAGATGTAACTATTTTTTTAGGTGAAAAAATATCAGTATTCAACACATTAGGTATTGTGTAAATAGGCCAACCTTTAAATAAAGCACTTTTTTTCGCACAATCAGTCAACCATGAGCTAGGTGTAACTATATAAAAAGGTACTTTCCAATTATTATATTTCCTTCTCCATACAGATTGATTGAACTTATATCTTAAATCAGAATCATTTAAGTTAGGATAACCAGAGATATAATAATCTTGAGGACCAGAATAATGTTCTCCGCCACAAAATGCCCACATATCATGTAACGTCATTACGATAGGTTTTTTTATTTTAGAAATTTGGTTAATAGAAATAAATTCTGAATTAATCCAATGTAAGTTCACAATATCAACATTAGACTCATTAATTTTATTCAGTACCACACTAGGAAACCAATTTCCAGATGAAAAACTTGGCATTTTCAAAACTTTTGAATAAAATTTACTTGTTATGTTATAGAATATAATATTAAAAACTTTATTTTTTATATTATGGGATTCTATTATTTGAGAGGATATACTTTTTTTACTTCTAACCATCAATTGTGTAGTCATATCATCTTGATTTTTGAAAGATTCAAATAAACGATTTGACGCCATTGCAGCACCACCTTGTTTTTCAAAAGCAGAAACTATTAATATTTTCATAATCCAAACACTCTCCTACACTTTCTAAAAATCCTTACAAATATATTTCTTGAATTATTCCATTTAAAAAATTTTTTTATTGCACTTACAGCAAGCTTGGACTCAATTATAATATCAGGGTATTTTTCGGGACAAAAATCAGAATTTTTATTCCTATATATATCGACACTACCACAATTTTCACCCGAACCATCATTCCCTACATTTTCCACTAACGATTTATAAGGATTTAAGCACAGCCCATTGTGGTTAAAAATCGTACTATACCAAAAGACAGCCCAAGTATTTAACCTACCATTATGATTAGATTCTATTTGAGAGAAAAAGTTATTTGTTCCTTCGATATTAAATCGAGATATCTTAGATTTGTCCCAGCTATTTAATATTTCGCTAGGTTTTTTTTCAAAATGAGTCCAACGATTATGCCAAGTAGCCCACCCCCAACAATTCATCCCTCTCCAAAAAAATGAATCCGATGTGTCATTGTTCTTAATGGGATAATTCCAACCACTAATATGCCATACGTTTAAGTCTTCTTCATATAAAGAAAGTGACTTATTCATAAAAGATAAGAAATAAGGATTCGTTACAATATCGTCTTCAAGTACTATTACTTTACCATATATATCTACGATCTTAGATACACCTTTAATAATAGATTCAGCTAAACCTAAATTTTCTTTCTGCTTAATAACTGTTACATTTTTAAACCCTGAAAGGTTACAAATTAACTCTCTGACTTCTTCTACTTTTTCTTTTTGATAACTATCTTTAGCTCCGTCAGAATAAATAAATAAATCACTATCTATTGCAAGATTATTTTTCTGTAAAGCATGTAATGTTTTTAACGTATGATCAGGGCGATTGTAAACAAATAATACGATGGGAGCTAAGTCTTTCAAAATCTAAATCCTATTACTCTAAAAGGTAACAATAAAGCCTTTGTATGTAAAAAAAAGGTAATCCTTGTTTTTCTATTTACTATATTAAATAGATATGATGCTGTGATTTGAGAAAATAACGTTGCGACGGCAGCACCATTAATTCCATAATGTGGAATCAGATACAAATTCAATAAAATATTTAATACAGCTCCAAAAATTGTTCTATATAATGAATATTTTTGTAATCCTTCAGCAATAAACCATTTACTACTCGCGACACCAAGAAATACAAAAACTGCAGACCAAATATGAATAATTAGAACACTATATGCATCACTAAATTCAGAACCATAGAGAAAATAAACTATCCAACGCCCCAAAAACATAATTATAACACCTATGATTACTGATAAAACAAACATCAAATCATATAGTTTTTGCATTCGAGAATAGTATAGTTCTTGCGATATTTTTCTTGAGTTAATAATAGCTGGAAATAATGATGTCGAAATAACGACTGGAATAAAGTACCACACTTCACTTAACCTGATTGCTGCAGTATATTGACCAACCTCTACGCTTCCAAGCATGTTCTTAATCATTATTTGATCTATTCGCATGTACAATGTAACGACTATTGCACTTAAAATTAACGGCCAACTTTCTTTTAATAAATTTTTAGCAAATTCGTTATCAAATTTCCATTTTAGGATAGATAGAAAGTTGAATTTATAAGAAAGTAAAAAGCCGACGGCTAAAACAGCGCTATCAAAGAGCGCTAGATAAGCAAATGTGACCAAAGGTGCATTATTCAAAATTAATATGATCTTTAAGAAAGATGATAATAAAAGCGAAAACGTATTAGCATAAACAATATATTTACTTAATATCTTACTTTGAAAATATAAATCTATAACGTTGAAACTCTGAAATATTGTAGAGGATGCGATTATAAAAATAAGTATGTTAGTTTGATAATCTTCCGATGATAAAGATAACGTAATCCAAAGTAATATAAGTATAAATATAGCGGAAATAAATTTAAGTGTAAATGAAGTCCCTAGAATTTTATCTCTGTCACTTTGGTCATCGACTAATTTTTTTACTACGATACTGTCAAGTCCTAAGGTTGCTACTGTTGTAAATAGTGCCGCAATACTTTGAGCATAACTAAACAAACCAAATCGCTCAGGTCCTAAATATCTAGCAACCCAAACTCCAACCAAAAGCCCAAGACTCATTCTTAATAGTCTCTCAGCAAAAAGCCATGATGTGTTTGCAAAATACTTCATTACTCCTGATTTTTTTTTTAAATCAGTTATTTTTTTAATTATCTTCACTTATACTCCATTATGAATACTGGCGAACATCACAGAAAACACATTAATATTCGAGCTAGCAAAGGCTCTGAGTCGTTTACTTAAATACCTCTATTGCACATTTTATACTTTAACGGGTATAAAATAGAAGAGTGCATTTGTCGTACTTTCCTTTTACTATTTGAAATGACACTATGTAAGCTAAATTTTTTAACTCTGACCCGAGGTAACCATATGATGACTAGTTTCTTCTCATCTATGCACTTTTTCTGTTTGTGATAATACATTTCAGTCACTACGTTTATTATTGAATTAATTAAGCTTCAAACCTCAGTAAGAAAGAACCCTAAGACACTTTAAATTCATAATGAGACCACGGGTTAGAACTAACCAGTGGTCATTGTTTCATTTGACTTAGCTATATTAAAGGGTTCAATTGGTCTTGTTCTTATTTACAACTAAGACTTATCACTCTCGTAGCTATAGTTATAATAACCATATCCATAAGACGCACTCGCCTTCTTCTCAACCGCATTCAGAATAAAGCCTTTAACTTCAATCCCCGCCATTTCAAAGCGATGACGAGCTACTTCGATCTCTTTCACGGTGTTTTGACCAAAACGACCAACCATTAAGGTTGTACCCGCTAATGCACCCACAATACTAGGATCTGTTACTGCGAGTACCGGTGGCGTATCTATAATCACTAAGTCATATTGGCTTGATGCCCATTCAACAAAATCAGCAAAGCGCGGATGCATTAATAACTCAGAAGGGTTTGGTGGTATTTGCCCCCGCGTAATAACATTTAGGTTTTCAATACCCGATGCTTTGATTACATCTTTAGTTTCTAATTTACCTGATAACATTTCTGATAAGCCGCGATCCCAGTCGAGGTTGAAATGACGTTGTAAATAACCTTTACGCATATCACCGTCAACAATCAGTACTTTTTGACCAGTCTTAGCAATAACAGCAGCAAAATTAACTGATACAAATGATTTACCAATGCCTGGCGCAGGACCTGAAATCATAACTACATTGTTCTTAGCTTCCATCATGGCAAAGTGCATGCTGGTACGTAGGCCACGTAATGCTTCAATAGATAGATCCGCAGGGTTAGATTCAGCTAATAATGTTTCATGTAATTCGAGCTTTTTCTTACGCTTATTTTGTTTAAGTTTCGCATCCATTTCGGCCTGCCAATCTGACATTGGAATACTTGCGTAAACGGGTAAACCTAATGCTTCAATCTCATCTGGGTTTTCAACGCCTTTATGTAACGCAGCTCTAACAAGTACAACGGCAACCGCAAGCATGCCACCTAATAAGGTAGCTAATACTACAACCAGCGATTTTTTCGGTTTAACAGCTTGATTATAGGCTTGTGCTGTATCCAAAATGCGTACATTGCCTACAGTGCCCGCTTTTAAAATATTTAGCTCTTGTACTTTATTTAAAAGCTGAATATAAATCTGCTGATTAACTTCAACATCACGCTTCATTCGTAATACGTCACGCTGAGTCTTTGGTAACTTTTGCACTTGAGCATTTAGCTCATCTTGTTTCGCTAATAACACTTCACGTTTATCTAACAATGATTTGTAAGCTGGATGGTCTTTAGTAAAGCGTTGGCTAATTTCACTTTCTTTAAAGGTTAATTCGTTAAGCTGGGCCTCTAGAGCAACCATAACTTTTAATGTCGATTGCGCCTCTAAACCTAAGTCTATTGATTCATTATCTTGACGGAAACGATTAAGAGTATCCTCTGCAGCGGTTAATCCAACTTTAATATTAGGTAGATGACCTTGTAAAAATTCTAAGCTTTTTTCAGCTTCAGCCGAGTTACGCTCTACATTTTGTAAGAAATAGTTTTGACTTACGTCATTCAAAATAGCTTGAATTAAGACTTTATTTTCACCACTAAACGATAACTCAAGAATACCTGTTTGCTTACCGCGCTCACTTACGGATAAACCTGCTTGTAACCATTGGATAGCATCGAATGAAGATTGTTTCACTACAGAAAATTTATCAGTATTGTTACCCACTAAGACTTGTACGAATAAACTGTAATCATTGCTCTGCGCTAATTCACCTACAACACCGGATAATACTTTACGCTCTTCAGCGTCATATAATGAATAAGCGCCTTTACTGGCATCATCAATGATTAAATTCAATGCTGGTGATGCGTAGTTAGGGATTTCAAAACGACTAATAGCAATGTCATTTTGTTGGCCGCTCATGCGTGCAAAACCTTTACCAATAACTGGTAAATATTTAGGAGCAGCAAGTGTAGTTAAATTTAACTTTTCAACAGTTTTACTTAAGATCATACGTGATTTAATGATCTCAACTTCAGTAGTTGACGAGGACTCACTTGAAAACATATCCCCCATGTCACCAACCAGTGCTGACATACCACTGCTTTTTTGCTCGACTTGAATCAAGGCATCAGCCTTATAAACCGGTGTCGCTAATAACGCGTAACTAACCCCAATTACCGCAAAGATAAACGTGACGGCAATAATACTCCAACGTGCATCCAATAATATACCGAATAACTTACCTAGATCGATCTCGTCCGCATCCCCGCCTGATGACGATTGCGGTTTATTGTTTTGATTAAGTGAATTGCTGCTCATAATAATAATCTAATTCCAATGTTTAAATTTAAGCGCTAAAAAGCGAGATTATTAACTAACCTCGCTTTTTACTCACATATCTTGTACTGCCAAGTTTCTATTTACTTAGCTGCTTTGAATCCAACTACTTAAGCTAAAAGCCCTAACCGATCTTCAATGCCCAAGCATTTGCTGAGGCTTCAATTAATTTATAGGCATGCTCAAACGCTTCTTTACCTTGACGGTACGGGTCGGGAATATCTTGCTTTTGTAACCATTGACTAAACAACATAGTTTTACCACGCGCTTCAGGGGCAATGTTAGTTACGGCATTGATATGACCTTGTTCCATTACTAAGATCAAATCAAACTCACGACACAATGCTGATGTTAACTGACGGCCTTGATGACCATCCAAACTAACGCCATGCTCTTCAGCCACCTGACAAGCTAGTTTATCAGCAGGTTTGCCGACCAGTGCACAAACGCCAGCTGATTCAACATTTTTATTTGGTAATAACGCTTTAAGTAAATACTCGCCCGATGGTGAGCGGCAAATATTACCGACGCACACGACTAAAATATTATTAAACATAACAATAACCTTTTAATTCATAACCTTTCAATTAATGCTTCACGGTAAATAAATTACCAAGCTCGAACTCGGTTAACACCTTCAGTCAGCTCATTAAAGCCTGTTACTGTTGGTAATATCTGACCTATAACACGATTCCAGCGGGTAATAGGGGCAGCTGTTACGTAAACAATATCATAAGGCTGTAATTCAAATTCAGTCCCGATAACCAATGCCGCAGCATTACTGATATCTAATTGATAAATGTCGGCAATTATATTCGCGTCTGTTTCTGAATCAGGCGCAGTTTCAGCATTGTCTGTATCAACAGTGCGGTTAGCACGCACCACAAAGATCCCCGTCGCATCAGCCGCTAATTGGTTGATACCACCAACGTTACTTAATGCTTCCGTCAAGCTCATGCCTGCACGGTCAATTTTTAATAATTTAGGTTCATTAACTTCGCCCATTACAAATACTTTTTGGCCATCGTTACGTGGTACATGAACAATATCACCCGGCATTAATAATCGATTTTGAGTTAAATCACCGCGTTGCATCAAGGCATGCAAAGACAGTTTTTGCTCAACACCTTGGCGTGTTAGAGTTACATTTCGCCAATCAGCATCTTCAGCTAATCCACCTGCATGGTTAATCGCATCAAGTAGTGTTAATGGCACGTTAGTAATAAACTGTTGACCAGGTTTATCTACTTCGCCAGTAATATAGGTTTTTTTAGAACGGAAAGCCGCCACGTTGACATCTACTTGTGGGGTTTCAATAAACTTAGCTAATTTTTTGGTCAACATGGCGCGAATTTCAACCACTGTTTTACCCGCTACAGGCACAAAACCGATATAAGGATAGAAAATCGTGCCGTCTGCGTGTACCCAGTTACCCGACTCACTGGCACTACGGTAAGAACCTGCAGGAATAGTTAATTCTGGGTGGTCCCAAATAGTGACATTTAAAATATCACCGGCGCCAACATGGTATTCATATGCCGCTAACTGAGTGTCTAATTCAGGATTAATTTGCGCGCTTAAACGTGGTGCTTTATACGTCGCCATTTTATCAGCTGTTAATGGGTATAGATTAACACGGTCTAGAATATCAACGCTTGCTGAGCTATTACCGTCATCACTATTTGCAGTAGTTTGCTTATCGTCTATATTTAAGTAGGCGCCTGGTACAGTACAGCCAGCTAAAACAACAGGCAAAGCAATAGCGACCAGCAATTTTTTATAATGCTTCATATGATCCAATATTAATTTTTGAAATTAGCGGGATTATACCGCTATGATGGGAGAATAACCAAGGCGAACAGGATTGTTCGATTTAGATCATACTATAAAAAACACGCTACCGCCCTAGGGTTGCAGTACCCCAAGACCGATATCATTCACAATTTTTAATTTCCAGCACATACAAAAAGAGTATTAGCTAGTGTTGTCACTAGATAATACTCTTTTGTGTTACAGTCTATATTTTCGCCAATGGTCGCATAATAAGTAAGGTTAATCAACTAATTAATATACTCATTAGTGATTACGTCTCCGCTATGAAATATAATTTCATAAAATAGAAAAAACAATCAAATCAGTCAACTTCCTATAAAAATCAACGGATTTATTTACCAAAAAAAATTATAAAATGTAAGCTAATGTAATCAAACCTGAGCCCGTTATTTACACTTACCACTTACTGCGATTATAACGTAGCGAGTAACTGCCACGAAGTCTGACCACTCGCCCAATATTTACGTTCAAATGGTGTAGTTGCTTCAGCTGCGGTATAAGTCTGCAATTCACTGCCAACCTTCGCCAGCTCCAACGCACGTTGAAACTCCTGTAAATACAGAGGCCAGTTACTACGTAACTCCAATTCCCCCCCCAAAGCAATAATAGATGGGAAAACTGCAGCGCCATGCCAGCGACGTTGTAAGTGTTTCGCTTTAGGCCACGGGTTTGGATACAAGATATAATGCTTGTGTAACTGCCAACCCGCATCAACCGCTAAACGCCAAAGATCGTTTAAATCCACTTGGAACAAATGGTAAACCTGACCATCAACTTTATGTGCATGACGGTGCTGTTCATTACGATCTAAACGGTCTGCAGACTTATCCATACCAAACACTAAACAGTCTGGATGCAGCTGTGCGATCTTCGCGGTACTTTCACCGACACCACAGCAAGAGTCAAATATAATCGGACGCGGATCCGCCGCGACAATCGCTTGCATCTGCTCAAATGCTTCAACCGTATGCTGACGGTACGGCTTACGGAATTTATGCGCCAGATGCTTTAACACCACTTCGTCTAAATGCTCGTTCAAGCCTGTTTGGTTGGTTGTGATCTCGCGAGAGTTACCCATCGCGTCGTCTTGTTCTGTTTGTTTTTCTTCTTGTTTCGATACGTTCATTGTTCTTACCGGTTTTAAATATTTAGTGATGACCCCCTCCCGGCCTCCCCCTACTATTTATTAAAAAAATAATTGGGGGAGGCTAGGAGCAAGTACTCTTTGTTAATTTAGCCACAGTCGTGACTTTAGCTTCTTAAACCCACACCTTTACTGATCAAACGGTATACCAATGCATATAGCACAGCGATAAAACCAATGATGACAGTAAATGAATAGAATAATGGAATATTTTCAATACCTAGAAAACCATTACGGAACGCACTGACCATATAGATAATAGGATTAGCGTGTGAGATGGTTTCCCATACAGGTGGTAGTAATGAAGTTGAGTAAAACACCCCACCTAAATAGGTTAACGGCGTTAATATAAACGTTGGAATAATTGAGATATCATCAAAGCTTTTAGCAAAGATAGCATTTAATAAACCAGCTAACGAAAACAAGATCGACGTCAGTAATAGCGTCGTTACGATCACCAATACACTGTGAATTTGCAATGGTACAAAAAACAGCGATACACAGGTAACAATTAAGCCTACCAGTAAACCACGAGCCACACCGCCTCCAACATAACCCGCAATAATGATATACGTAGGTACTGGCGATACTAATAACTCTTCAATATTTCCTTGAAACTTGGCACTGTAAAACGACGATGCCACATTCGAATACGAATTAGTGATCACTGACATCATAATCAAGCCAGGTACGATAAACGCCATATAACTAAAACCGTCCATCTGACCAACACGAGAACCAATCAGATTACCGAAGATGACAAAGTATAGCGACATTGTAATAGCTGGCGGCACTAACGTTTGCACCCAGATACGGGTAAAACGGGTGATCTCTTTATTTAAAATACTTTTAAACGCGATCAAATAATTCTGTTTCATTTAACTAACCTATAAATTTATCAAACGGCCTCTCCCACCTCCACCTACTCTTTATTTATAAAAAGTAAAAGGGGAGGAGCAGACCAAGGACAAAACCTTACGCTGTCTTTGCTTAACTCGTAACTAATTCAACCATTGTGCAAACGGCATGATAATCCGTGGAAAGTTAATAAAGAAAGACAACTGTTGCTGGCATGGATGCCAACCTCAAGCTCGCGCCAGCCCAAATAAGATGGGTTTACGGCGTCTTGTCGTCTTTAGTTAACTTGTAACTCCATTCGTGTGACCTAACTAGTCTTTAATCAATTAGTGGACAACACAGCTATTAACCAGCTTGCACCTGTCGACCCTGCTCCACTATATCCATAAACAGCGCTTCTAAACGATTTTCTTTATTACGGATACCTTGAACTTGAATATCCATAGCCGCTAATTGCGCGAATAACGAATTCAAACCACGACTCTTAGCCACATCCACTTCTAAAGTATGATCATCCAACAATCGACAGCTGTAACCTTCTAATTCAGGTTTAATTAATTGGCTGTTAATATCAAGAAGGTAGGATTCGCTATTAAGTTTCGATAACAGCGACTTCATCGAGGTATTCTCAATTAACAAGCCTTTATCAATAATACCAATATTACGGCACAGCATTTCCGCTTCTTCTAAATAATGCGTAGTCAGAATAATGGTAATACCCTGCTCATTCTTACGCTGCAAGAACTCCCACATAGTACGGCGCAGTTCAATATCAACGCCCGCAGTCGGTTCATCTAAAATAAGCAATTGTGGATTGTGTACTAACGCACGTGCGATCATTAATCGGCGTTTCATACCTCCCGATAAATTACGCGCCGCTTCATGGCGTTTATCCCATAATTCCAGCTGTTTTAATAACGCTTCACAACGTACTAACGCTTCTTTACGTGGCACGCCGTAATAGCCCGCTTGATTAACAATTATGTTTTCAATTTTCTCAAACGGATTAAAATTAAATTCTTGTGGTACTAAACCTATGTGGCTCTTTGCCGATTCCAGGTCAGTATCAATATCAAAACCGAAGATCTTAACTTGCCCAGCGGTTTTATTTACCAGTGAGCTCATCACCCCGATCGTGGTCGACTTACCCGCACCGTTAGGGCCGAGTAACGCATAAAAATCGCCTTTAGCTACGGTCAAATTTATATCTTTAACCGCTTGAACTCCGCCAGAATAGGTCTTCTGGAGCCCTTTTATTTCAAGTGCTAACGTCATGTGATGGACAAATCCGGTAAAGAATGGGAGATGAATTATACGTGAATAGCGTAGAAATGCGAGGAGGAAGTAGAGACTCACCATATAATCCGACTTTAAAACTTAAAGTCCAGAATGATGATAATAAAAGAGAGTCGCTTAAAGTAAGATCAGCTGTTGCTGGCATGGATGTATTTACGCCGGGCTGAACGTCTTTAAACGACTCGACCAGTACGTATACCGGTCTTAGCATCAGAAATTAACCTTCTAACGGTACAACTTTACCTACGTAAGGTAAGTTACGATATTTTTGACCGTAATCGATACCATAACCAACCACGAATTCATCAGGGATCTCAAAACCAACCCAATCAACAGGCACTGCAACTTCACGACGAGAAGGCTTATCAAGTAATGTCGTAATAGTGATTGATTTAGGATCACGCAGTTCTAACATCGTTTTGATCTTGCTTAGCGTAAAGCCAGTATCAATGATGTCTTCAACGATAAGTACGTCTTTACCTTTAATGTCGCTGTCTAGATCTTTTAAGATACGCACATCACGGTTACTTTCCATTGAGTTACCGTAGCTTGATGCTGTCATGAAATCTAATTCAATCGGTAAATTAATGTGACGACACAGATCCGACATATAAATAACCGAACCACGTAATAAACAAACAATGATTAGCGTATCAGTACCTTTATAATGTGTTTCAATTTGTGCAGCTAATTCTTTTACTTTTGCTTGCACGTCAGCTTCAGTGATCATCACTTCAACAGTGTGTTTCATATTAACTTCTCCAAACGAACTCAGCCCCACCAGCAAATAACCGACGAAGCACAAAGCTCTAAAAATGTATGTCTTAAAATAACGCTATTTAAAGTCGATATCTAAAAACTGTAATCCTAATGCGATATATGACCCGCAGTTTAACAGCCTAAGCGCGATAGTCGAAATGGTTTAATTAAAAACCACTACATTTGTAATGGCCATTTATAATAATGTTCACTAATGACTCCCCCACTTAAAAACGTGATTAGTTTCACATGACGGTTGAATTCA
Source organism: Moritella sp. F3 (assembly GCF_015082335.1). NCBI lineage: Bacteria > Pseudomonadati > Pseudomonadota > Gammaproteobacteria > Alteromonadales > Moritellaceae > Moritella > Moritella sp. F3. The sequence goes on from NZ_BLRL01000012.1 coordinate 86,415, forward strand.
ATATAAGCCTAGTGATAGTATTAACAATAATTTAACAAGTGGGCATTGTAACAAATGAACTCTCATAAGAGTATTGAATAAAGTAAGTCGGCTATTGCTGGCAGGATGCCAGCCCCAAGCCCCCATGGATGGGTTTATGGTAAGCCTCTTTAATCAATACAATTAACACTAACTCTTGGATGCAACCATATGGAAATGCCTGCAGTAATCAGACGGCGCACCCGTCTCTCTCCCGAAGCACGTCGTGAACAATTAATGCAGTGTGCCATCGAAGTGTTCTCTAAACGTGGTCTTGGCCGAGCAGGTCATGCTGAAATAGCGGAGTTAGCGCAAGTATCTGTCGCGACAGTCTTTAACTACTTCAGTAGCAGGGAACAACTGGTTGATAATGTCTTAATACAGATTGAAGATTTTTTCAGCCACATGGTGCGCAAGAACTTTATTGATGTTAACGAACCATCAAACAACGATCGCCAGTCAGATAAAAGTAGCCAGTCAAGTCAAAGCCCCCGGCCAAATAAAACAGTCCATCAAGCCATTCATGATTATTTAGCCGATTTTGTCGATGCTGCGATCAACAATCCACAATTCACTTATATCTGGCTAGAATGGAGTTCATCTATTCGTGAGGATACCTGGCCACGCTATCTGACTTTACTCGATAGCAATATTGAAATTATCAGTAACAAAATTGAGCCCGCTATCGCATCAGGCGAAATAAATACTTATTTAACCACCACTGAATTTGCCCGTAGCCTCTCAAACCAAGGTTATATGATCTTACAGTTGGTTAATCAACCACAAGCGATGAGTAGGGAAAATATTATTGCATTTTTAGAGAAGTACGTGACGTCGACGTTGGCTTCTAATCAAAGAAGAGTTAAAGAAAGCTAAAATAATAGCCCAATTAACCAAACTAATCATTTTAGTACTATTGTCGAATCCGACCCTAATACCATTAATTTAAACCGGCATTGTTGATCACATCAATTTTGGGGTTGATGTTTGATCATCACCATTTTCTGAAAATCTAAATATTTGCCTTTCTTTTGGGCATACCTAAATCTAATGTCTTTATTGATCGCTTTGAAATTTGCATAGACGTCACCAACTTGAGCGTTGTAACAATGAACTCATAGTGTTCCGCTTATGAGCGTTTTATACCGATACATGGCGGTTTCGATAACGATCTATCATGGTAGCCAGTATCAGCTTCCACTTTTCGTTGTGGGATAAGTGGCGCTTTGTGATACGCTTTCGTGTCGTACGCGCCATCACCTAAAACGTCTAAACACACCGACGCAGAGAATTTAACTACGTGGGTAGCATTTCACTATCAGCGACATTTACAATGGGTCATTTAAGCAGAACGATCTCATGCGTATCAACATCAACCACTGGATCGAGTTTACGCCACGTTCGACGCTTTTCATTACCGTGCTTCTTAACTTTCTATTCCCTTCGCCAAACACTTTTAAGCCTGTCGAATCGATAGCGATATGCCAGATACCACCTTTCGATGGGTTACGATATTTTATTTCAACCATTTGGGCTCATTTACTAATACTCGAATAATTGGGACTGCGCAGTCGCACATTCATCAGAGAAAAATGGAATCGATAAAGCCTTGTAATGAGCGCAATGACAGATGAAATATGCCTTTCACCATTAATTGCAGTTTCAATCGCCACGTCAGGAATTGAAATTCTCGACCACGCTTTCCGTGATGTTTAGTGCAAAAACATTCTTCTATGGCAGATTCGTCGACCAAAAATGTAATCGAGCCACGTTGAGTTAATGCATTATTATACTCTGATCAATTTAGGATTTTTCTTCGATTTACCTATCAAATGACCTTTTTAAATACATAATAATAATCAGCTCACAAAATTTACGAAAGGTTCCCTGATTTAGTCAACAACGCGATTTAAATCCCTAAAATAGTTCAGTATGCTCAGAAATTATATGTTAGAATTTCCAATTTATAATGTATTTGGTATAAAATAATGAATAATAACAACGCATTAATTGGATATTCAGGTTTTGTGGGGAGCACACTCTTAAAACAATGTCATTTTAAGAGTGTTTATCGCTCAACGAATATATCAGAGATAGAAAATAAAACCTTTGATACTGTAATCTGTGCGGGAGCTCCAGCTGTAAAGTGGCTTGCAAATCAGAACCCTGAAGCAGACAACCTATCAATAAAATCTTTAATATCTCATTTATCTACAATCAAATGTAATAACTTTATTTTAATTAGTACTGTCGATGTTTTCAACGATTCATCAGAGGCGGTAGAGTCAACACCTATAGATATTTCTGATTTACATCCTTATGGATTGCATAGATATCAGCTCGAAGAATTTGTTAAAGGTCATTTCCCTAATCATTTAATTATTAGACTCCCAGCCTTAGTTGGCCCAGGCTTAAAGAAAAATATTATTTATGATTTCCTCAACAATAATCATTTGGATTCGATTGACAATCGAGGGATTTTTCAGTTCTACCCTATGGTCAACTTATGGGCTGATATTCAAGTTGCACTCGACAATAACATCTCATTAATGCACTTAACTTCAGAACCTATTTCTGTACGAGAAATAGCACAGCAATGTTTCAATATTGATTTTGGTAACGAGTTAGCGAATGAACCTGCTAAATATGATTTCAGAACTGAATTTGCTCATTTATATAATAGTAACAATGCATACCAGTACTCCAAAAAAGAAACCTTATTAGCTATTCGTAGTTATGCACAATCTGAAAATAAGAAAGGATTATAAGTAATGATTTCTATATCAAATATAGCTTGGGATACCCCTCTTGATCAGGACGTTTCTAAAATATTAAATGAGTATGGAGTTTCTTATATTGATATCGCCCCCCCTAAATATTTTGAAAATCCAAGTGATGTAGAAACTCCAGATATAATAAAAGTAAAAGATTATTGGCTTGAAAGAGGCATTGAATCTATTGGCATGCAGGCATTGCTTTTTGGTACGCAGGGGCTAAATGTCTTTGGCTCAATTGATATACAAGATAAGCTATTAGCTCATCTTTCTAATATCTGCCATATTGGTAGTGTTTTAGGGGCTAAAAAACTCGTTTTCGGATCACCTAAAAATCGTGATAGATCGAATCTTAATGATAAAGATACCCTTAAAACTGCCATTAGTTTTTTTAGTCGTTTGGGTGATATAGCTAAAAATGAAAATGTCGTGATATGCCTAGAACCTAACCCAGTCTGTTATCAAGCTAATTTTATGACTAATAGTTTTGATACGGCAAAAATCGTTGAAGCAATTGATCACGATAATATCCGTATGCAACTAGATATTGGAGCTATGAATATCAATGATGAATGTCCAAACGATATTATTAAAAATGTAGCGCATCTCATTCATCACATTCATATTAGTGAGCCACAACTTGCCCCTCTTAATATGAATAATTCATACCATAAGCTGGCTGCTAAAGCGATACAATCCTATTTGCCTAATATGCCTATGACAATTGAAATGCTCACAACTAATACATCAACGACATTACAAGAAATTGAGAACTCAATTCAAGTAGTCCAAAAAATATATCAAGGTAATTAAGATGAAGTGGCTAATATTAATTTTAGGTATATTATCAAATGCTTCTGCGAGTGTATTAATAAAAGTAGCCATGACTACAAAGGATACTCCCATACAGCTTAGTAATCCTCTGTCAATTATAAGTAATATTCCTTTAGTTGCTGGTGTTGGACTTTATGGTATAGCTTTTGTGCTTTATGCCCTAGCACTCACCTATTTACCTCTAAATATTGCGCACCCAATTTTAACTAGCGGCTCTATCGCATTAGTCGGTATAGCCTCAGTTTTGTTTTTTGGTGAGAGTTTATCAATGATTAATATAGCAGGTATTATTTTAATAATACTCGGTGTTACAGCTTTAACAGTGAGTTAACTTATGGATAAGAACGTAGATATAACAATTATTGGCGGGGGATTTTTTGGACTCTATCTTGCTGAGTATTTCTCACGATTGAATAAGAAAGTGTTGATCGTAGAAAAAGAAAGTGATGCGATGCAAAGAGCGTCATATACAAATCAAGCTCGTGTTCATAATGGTTATCATTACCCGAGAAGCGTGCTTACTGCATTGCGATCTCGAATTTCATTTCCTCGCTTTGTTGATGAATTTAAATCATGTATTGATAGTGATTTTGATAAGTATTATATGATTTCAAATCGACTAGGAAAAGTGACTCCAAATCAATTTGAAAAATTTTGTGACCGTATAGGTGCTTCTCACGAACCAGCCCCCTCAAGCATACATAGATTGGTTCAGCCTAATATGATTGATGGTATATTTAAAGTTAAAGAGTTTGCATTTGACTCCGTTTTGTTAAAAGAAACGATGCTTGATCGAATTCAAAATAATGGCGTAGAAATATTATTAAATCATTGTGTTACTACGATAAAGCAGAACCAGTCATCCTCTTTACTTGAATTATCTATAAATTCGGATTCAGAAACTCTTAATGTAACAAGTAAGCAAGTTTACAACTGTACTTATTCATTATTAAATTCTGTGTTAGCAGACTCTAAAATTGAACTGATACCGCTTAGGCATGAAATGACCGAAATGTGTATTGTTGATGTTCCTGATGAATTAAAAAAAGTGGGCTTCACTGTAATGTGTGGTCCATTTTTTTCCATCATGCCATTTCCATCTAAACAAGCACATTCATTCAGCCATGTACGCTATACCCCTCACTATGAGTGGGATGATAATAACCAGTCAGCCTATGTAAATGCCCATAACCTTTATCGTGAAAATAATAAACGCAGTGCATTTAAAAAAATGAAGTTAGACGCACAGCGGTATATGCCAATTTTGAGCGATGTTAAATATAAAGAATCCTTGTGGGAAGTAAAAACAATATTACCAAGTAGCGATACAGATGACTCAAGACCCATTTTATTCAAAGCCAATTATGGTTTACCCGGTTTGCATTGTGTAATGGGTGGTAAAATAGATAATATCTACGATGTAATACAAACAATTAATGATTTAGGACTGGATACATAATGAAAAGTGAAACTTTTGTTTCAGTGATTTTGGTTGTAAAAAACCAAACAGAGAAACTAATAAATTATCTAAATGTATTATCACCACATTTGGATAAGAAATACAGTGATTATGAAATTGTCATTATAGATCAAAGGTCTAGCGATAATATAGAAACTGAATTATTGAACACCCTCTCAATACACCAATCTATTCGCCATATACGTTTATCACAAGAAGTAAGTAGTGATATCGCCTTAGCTGCAGGAATAGAAAATGCAATTGGAGATTTTGTTGTTAATTTAAATATTGAAAGCGATAGTCTTGAATTAATCGACTCTTTAGTTGAGAAAGGACTTACAGGTAATGATATTGTTATCTGTGTATCTAAAAAGGTCACATCTTTTATATATAAAAAATTAAGGTGTTTATCAACATGGCTGTTGCAATCTATAGGTTATAGTTTACCTAGTAATTCAACTGGCACATTCTGTTTCAGCCGTAGAGCGGTTAATGCCATTACTGAGTCAGGTCGATTTTATTGTAAATTACACATGAGAATGGCTAATATTGGCTATCCCCCATATTCTTTTGAGTGTGATGAGTATATTACGAAACCTCAGACAAAGGATATAGTTAATGGAATAAAAGAAACATTACATCATATGATTTTCAATTCAACTAAACCACTACGCTGGATGAGCTCTCTTGGTGTAATTGGTAGCTTAATGGCTATGTTCTTTTCATTCTATAGCCTTGTTGTACACTTCCTAAATGACCAAGTAGCATCAGGGTGGACGACCACAATCTTATTTATGTCAATGTTATTTACAATATTATTCATCATGCTTTCATTCTTTGGTGAATACTTGGCGAGACTGTTAAATGATCGAAGTGAGCATAAAGAATATAATGTTGTTTATGAGCGTAATAGTTCTGTCATGTTGAATGAAAATAGAAGTAACGTATTATTTTCTTCTATAGTGGAAAAATCAAATAATAGTCAAACAGGCCGAAATAGATGAATAACAAACCTACACATTATCAAGTTCCAAAATATGAGCAATCATTTACCTCTCCCAAAGAGCATGATTATTGCGTTGCAATTTTTGTCATTAATGAGGGCAAGAAGCTACACAAACAATTGCAACGAATGAAAGACTCGGTTTTAAATGTAGATGTCATTATATCAGACGGTGGAAGTACCGATGGTTCAACAGACTCTCAAACGTTAAAAAGTTTAGGTGTGAACACTTTATTGGTCAAAAAAGAAATAGGTAAACTAGGAAGCCAAATGCGGATTGCCTTTTCATGGGCTATCGAGAATGGCTATAAGGGCATTGTTGTCATTGATGGTAATAATAAAGATAGCGTTGAAAATATTAATGATTTTGTTAATAAGCTAAAACTTGGTTATGACCATATTCAAGGTTCTAGGTTTATCCCAGGAGGTAAAGCAATCAATACCCCAGTATCAAGATTATTAGGCCTAAAACTCTTGCATGTTCCAATGATGAGGTTAGCATCTGGTTTTAAGTACACAGATACAACCAATGGTTTTCGGGCATATAGTAAAAATTTACTTCTAGCTGATGATATGGCTATATTTAGAAATGTATTCACTAGTTATGAATTTCATTACTATTTAGCCATTAAAGCCGTGAAAAAAGGATATAAGTGTATCGAAATACCGGTAAGTAGAACATATCCTAAAGGGAAAGTTCCTACAAAAATATCTCCTATAAAAGGAAATTTAGGAGTGCTGAAAACATTGTTTAAAGTTTGCTTAGGAAGCTATAATGAGAAGTAGACTTCAGCTCGTATATTTATTGCCTATAATCTCAATGCTCACATATGGACTAAATTCTATGCATGTGTGGTCTTGGCCAAGTTTAGATATGGCATCAGGTATAATGAATTGGTATAATCCTAACTACATCATTAATGATCTATATACAGATTGCTTTACAGATATGAATGCCCGTTATTTTTTCATGCAGGTTTTAACTCCTTTTAAACTGATGGGAATGAATTGGTATGATAGTATTTATATAGCAAACCTTTTAAATGTAGCATTGTTACCGGTAGCGTTTTTTTTAGGTTTAAAATGTTTTGTTAAAAAGAGTGGAGAAAAACTTTTATTTATAGCGATTGCAATTATTTCTTTAAAACCAAAACTATTTATTTTAACTACAATTGGTTGGTGGAGTTCATTTTCATATGATTTCCACCCTTCAGTATTTTCTGTATCTTGTTTGTTTATTGGTTCATACCTATTTTCTAAAAAAAGAAGCTTAAAGATTTTAGGGTTTATATTCGTTTCAATATCTACATTCATACACCCTCTTTTTTCTTTCTACGGTGCTTGTTTTTTATTTATTCTATGGACAAAAAAAGATTATCAGACAGGCATATTCATAATTTTAACTGTCATTCTAAATTGCCTAATCTTCATATCTATAACTAATGCTGTCGATCTTAGCCTTCGTGAATATTACAATTACTTTGTTTGGCACTTCCCAGAACATTATATTCCGAGTCGATTTGTAGGTTGGAATGGGTATTGGTATATCCCCTTTATTATTAATATATTTATAATTATAGCTTGTACGGTCGATTCTTTATTTAGAAAGGATGGCTACGAAAAAATAGGTGTTATGTTTCTATTCTCTTATGCTGGCTCTTTATTATTCCAGTATCTTTTTGTAGAACTATACCCGACTATCAAATTAATACTTGCTGCGGCGCCAATAAGATACACTAGTTTTGGTTATTTTATATCAGCCATTTTATTAATATTAAAATCACAAAGGTGGATGGGGAATTATACTTATAATTTTCTACCCAACAGGAATTTAATTCATAACATCTCAAATAAATTTCTTATTGTTGTGAGTGTATTAATATTTATTTTTTATAGCGTAAACCACCCTCGCCCAATAGACCTTATTAGCAATGATGAACTAGATGTTGTAAATTGGATTAAAAACAATACGGAAGAAGGTAGCATAATAATATCACCTCCAAACAAATTTTTGAAAACAACAATCCCCTTATTGACAGGAAGAGGAACTTATTATGGAAATGGAGTACCTTTTGATTCCACTTGTATAGAAGATAACTATACTCGATACGTCAATGTATATGGTAAAACCACATCTTCTAATGGGAGAATGAAAGCTCAAGAATTTTATGATAAATTAGATAAGGGCTCTTTGAATATGTTAAAACCCAAAGCAGATTACATCATAACTGAAAATTCAAATTTTTCAGATAAATCAATTAAAGTTAATGATAAATTTTATATATACAAAATTAACAATGATTAATTAATCAAATTAAGCAGTACCGAGAGTGGGTTTCATTTACCATTCCCCGTACGAATAAAACCTTTTTATTTAAATTATACTTTCGTGAACTCAATATTAAACAGCTAATTAGTGGGAAATATACTTATAATTACTTCTGATTCCCTCCGAACCTCTGCCAGCTTAAGCAGACATTGAGGTTCGGGGGAATCGTAAATATAATTAAGATGCCTCTTTCCTTGGTGTATGAACCTCCCCCCTTAACGTCCCCACCCAGCATAAATAGACTGTTCTACATCTAAATGGTCCAGAATACGTGCCACCATCAAATCAATTAAATCATCTAGTGTTTCTGGCTTACGATAGAAACCCGGAGCAGCTGGCATGATAGTTACCCCTAAGCGCGATAACTTCAGCATATTCTCTAAATGGATTGGCGATAGTGGTGTTTCACGTGGGATCAGCACTAACTGGCCGCGCTCTTTTAATACCACATCCGCAGCGCGTTGTAATAAGTTAGTCGACATACCTTGAGCAACAGCGGCTACAGTCCCCATACTACACGGACAGATCACCATCTGTTTTGGTGCGCCAGAACCCGATGCGACAGGTGAGAACCAATCTTTACTGCTCGGTACCAACAACTGCCCAGCTTTCGCTTGGTACTTATCGGTTAAAAACAATTGCAGTGATTTATTATCCGCAGGCCATTTTTCATCAGTCTCTGTCGCCATCACTACTTTTGCAGCATCCGACATTAACAAATGCACTTGTACATTCGCCGCTAATAATAGCTCTAATAAACGCACCGCGTATTGTGAGCCTGACGCCCCGCTAATACCTAGAGTAATACGTTTACTGAATTCTGCTTTAGTGCTTGCCGCCGCATTAGTTTGCATCTTATTTATAACCCTTGTTCATATTAATTATTACTATGATTTATTAATCACGACTATAGCTTAGCGAGTAACTTATCATGAATACCAGCAAAACCACCATTACTCATAATTAGTACATGACAAGGGCCATCCTGAGTATGAGCTCGTTTGCTTATTTCCCCGATCAAGCTATCTATCTGCTGGTGAATAACCGCTTTATCGTCATTCTTAGTGCTAGAACTATCGCTAACACACAGCTCATCAGCAACAGGCTGTAAATTCCAATCTAAACCTTCAGGTTGATATAACAATACATCATCAGCTACGGTTAGTGATTGTGCTAACGCTTGTTGATGAGTGCCCATACGCATAGTGTTAGAACGCGGCTCTAATACTGCAATGATACGTTCATCACCCACAGCAGCACGTAAGCCTGCTAATGTAGTGGTAATAGCAGTAGGATGATGCGCAAAGTCATCGTAAACTCGAATACCTTGTACTTCACCTTTGACTTCCATACGACGTTTTGGTGTTTTAAACTCACCTAATCCTGCAATCGCTTGGCTTAATTCAACCCCCGCATAATGTGCAGCGGCTATCGCCATCATGCCATTTTGTAAATTATGCTCGCCAATCAAATTCCACTTCACAGTACCAGCTAACTCGCCCTTGCAGTAAACTTCAAATTCACTCGCGTCTGCACGCAACTTCTTCGCTTGCCAGTGGCTATCCTTATCTCCCATCTCTCCACTTTCTAAAGACAAACGTTGCACCGGTGTCCAGCAACCTTGGGCTTTAACTTCATCTAATGCAGGCTCGTTATCTGGCATTAAGATCAGGCCATTACCCGGTACAGTTCTGACGACATGATGAAATTGACGTTGGATAGCAGCTAAGTCAGGGAAGATATCAGCGTGGTCGTATTCTAGGTTATTCATGATCAGGGTATTAGGTTGGTAATGCACAAACTTAGAGCGCTTATCGAAAAAGGCAGTATCGTATTCATCCGCTTCAATAACAAAGAAATAACCGCCACCCAAGCGCGCTGACTCAGTAAAGTTCTGTGGTACACCGCCAATTAGAAAACCAGGCTCGAGCCCAGCGTATTCTAATATCCACGCGACCATCGCAGCCGTCGTCGTCTTACCATGAGTACCCGACGCGGCAATCACATAGCGGTGCTGTAATAAATGTTCTGATAGCCACTGTGGACCAGAAGTATAAGCCAGCTTGCGATTAAGCATGTACTCGACACACGGATTACCACGTGACATGGCATTTCCGACAATCACCATATCTGGCGCAGGATCAAGTTGGCTTGGATCATAACCTTCAATCAGCTCGATACCTTGTTCTTCTAGTTGAGTACTCATAGGCGGATAGACGTTGGCATCCGATCCCGTCACTTTATAACCGAGCTGTTTAGCCAATACGGCGATGCCCCCCATGAAAGTGCCGCAAATACCGAGAATATGTATATGTTTAGACATCAGATTATCCTTTTGAACGAAATTTATGATGAACGCGATTGACAGTCACACCGATAATGACACCAAACAGCAATAACAACAGGAACAATAATAAAATAGATTTAGTGGCGTCAAACTGGAAAATAGTGAAGGTTTTCAGCATTTCTTTATAGCTAAAATGCAGCTGTAAAAAGCCGACGGGCTTTTGCTTCCCTAACGAACCCTCTACTAATGAATCACCTGCCAATATCGGTTTTAAATATACCCGCACACCGGTTGGTGACTCATACTTTTTATTGGCGATGAGTTGCCCGACATAGTCTTCATCTGAAGAACTTAATAACTTACCATTTTCAGCAAAAATATGTAGACCAGTCACATACTGATTTTCGCTTACCTCATCCACCAGCTGCTGTAACTGTTTTCTACTCTTGATCCGAGTGCTCTTATCTTCGGAATCACGTTCAACAATCAAATTAGCCGCCATTTTAGTCGGATAATCCAGTAATGAATGCACCAACATATCCACCTGCTGATAACGCGAAGCCGTGACATTGTTATATAACGAGATGGCAATAAAAATGAACAAGGTACACAAACTTAATCCAATCAGTAATGAGGTTTGCCCTTTCAGAAATTTATTCCCGTGCTTAGACTTGGTTTCAAGAGTGTCCTTACTATCCTGACTGTCTTTGGTTGCCTGCTGAGTCGCTAAATGCGGTTCATGTGGCACAAGCTCGGAGTCTACAGACTTGTCATTATTTTTCATTTTAGCCACAGCAAGATCCTTTCTGAATAGCGTAATTACGAATCGCAATTTTAAGGCTAATGCGTTATCTTTGCTAGTAGTAACCTATCGTTTACAAGGATTAGTAGCAAAATGACTCAACTCGCTGAGACTTTATTTAGTAATACCGCGCCAATAGCATGGCCACAATTGTTAACTTTGCAAAGCACCACAATAAAACAAGTCACATACAGCCAAGGCCAATTTAATATCTCTGCGCAACAGCAGCTCGTCATGGACAAGCCTAATTGTGACAGTGCAAATAGCAATAGTAGCAGCCATTATCTGACGTTAATCGGCCGTACGATCAGCAGTGATGCCTTACTCAATCTATTATCCGCACTGAGCGCCTTACAACCCGCTGATGGTATTATCATTTATCCACCAGCAAGCTATCCATTGCAATTGGTGACGGTCGATAGCAACGCCGTAACGAGCAATAGCAACGCTGTAGCAAATAATAGCAACGCGGCGCAAGGCGATATTGTGGTGTTAGGTTTTACTGCATTAACAGACACACTCCAACAGCAGTTTAAAGATACTTTAGCGAGCTGGAGCAATGATTACCAGATTGACTATGCCTTAACTCAAACACTGCCAAGCTTAAATCAGCCCGGTGTTGTATTAATGGATATGGATTCAACGACGATCCAGATTGAATGTATCGATGAAATAGCTAAACTAGCCGGTGTTGGCGAGCAAGTAGCAGCGGTAACCGCGCAAGCAATGAATGGTGAATTAGATTTTTCTGAAAGCTTGCGTTCACGCGTGGCGACATTGACGAACTGTCCTGAATCCGTATTAACCCAAGTAGCGGATGCTATGCCTCTGATGTCTGGGCTAGAGTTATTGATTGCGACCTTGCATCAAGCCAACTGGAAAGTGGCTATCGCTTCTGGCGGCTTTACTTATTTTGCCGATCGCTTACAAGCCGATCTTGGTTTTGATGCAGTTTATGCCAATGAACTCGAAATAATCGATGGTACCTTAACGGGCAAAGTCATTGGCGGTATTGTCGATGCACAAGTCAAAGCTGATACCTTGCAAGCTCTGGCACTACAATATCAAATAGCCCCACAACAAACCGTGGCAATTGGCGATGGCGCAAATGATTTGATCATGCTAAAAGCGGCGGCGTTAGGCGTGGCAATACATGCTAAACCGATTGTTCAGCAGCAAGCGCAAGTGGCATTAAATCATCACGATTTGGAAGGTTTGGTCGGGTTGTTACAAGCAGCAAGTTGTGTGAACACGAGCTGGTCACAATAGCTGTAGTAGTAAGGTTTTTACTACGGTTGTGATAACTATAATAATACCAATTCCTATAAATAACTGTACAGAAAAATGCTATTGCTATCGCAAACATACATGACCATGGATGGCCTTGTCTAAGCGAACAAGGATGTCTTGAGCGGTTTGCAGGAGCAATATCATTTTGATCACTTAATTTTCGGCATTGGTATAAACAACATCGACACCTAGATAGAACATTAAGCGAGGCGTCGGTGTTGTTTACAGCGCATTAATTCGTGCGTCGTAAGCCCAATCGATATAAGAGTTCCTCGGACACATCTATCAAATCAACTACACCGCGGACACGCCACAATTCATCTTCCAGTTTCTGCGCTCTGTGCATGGCATAATGACTCACGTAATTCAGCTCTTTTTCGATGAACTCCATATCAGGTCTGCCAGTACGTGAGAGCATCACTTGAACAGCAAAAAACGCCCCTTTTTGTAAACTATGGCTAATAAATTGGCGGCGTTCATGATCGTCACTAAAATCTTTTTCAAATCTGCTATCCACCGTAGAATCACTCGCCGCGATAGTAATATAAAGCACTTGCTGCCAAGGGCGGTAAGTAGACTGTAACCCCTCTAATGCCTCATCAAACACCTGCTTAATGCTGTTATCACCTAACAAAGGATAAAGGTTATAAGGTGTTTCAGCTTGGCCAAAGAATTCAAATAACGGTAATAAGCTATTCTCGCTCTGGCTAATACCGATCCGATCAATTTGGTAGCTGGTATTTACCTTATGGATATACAAGGGCAACGTCGACAAGTGATGGCAATACATATTCCGTAATACCGCAGTTACACCAGGTGACTGGCTTGGCTCAGGCATACTCTTTAATTTGTCTTTATTACTGCTAATTAATAAATTAAAAAACTTACAACCAATATGACTGTCTTTATCACCTGCGATCTGCAGATGTAACACCGTTTTCGCCTTGTTACAGCCTACAACGCTGTAAGGTAAATCCGTCAGCGCCACTTTTTTAGATAACTTTTGTAACATCGGTAATTCAAGATAAATACGATGCCCTATCTGTACATCAATTGGCGTTTCTAATTCAATCTGTAAACCTTCAGTTGAAAAGTCATTACTCCACCCCTTAATACTCAGCCCAGTATTACTGGCAACAACGGCAGTTTTATAACTAAAGCGGCTTTCTTTGCGTAATTGCACATACTTAAACTGACTTAATTGCGCGCTTTGCTCGGCGATAGGTAAGCGATATTGGTGTAGCTGATTAAAATCACAGCCCTGCTGCGCATACGCTTTATAATCATTTAAGACATTTTCATTGGTGATATCTTGCAGTAACCCCACCCAACGAATATCTTGTAACGCCGACAGCGTGTGCGAGCCGAGCGCTTGATGCTGGCTTTCAACCTCGAGTAAGTGTTTCTTTTCATCAAATACTGTCGGGTTCAATGACAGTTTAAAAACGCGAAAATTAGGACGCTGAGATGCAAACGCTAAAAACAGGGCTTTAGAACCAGATTTCGCCAAACTCGTTGCATCGGCGGCATAGAAATAGATATGCCCATTCTGAGTATGATAAAAACTGTAGATAGTCGTCTCAATGCGTTCATTACCCTGCATTAAAACTTGCATCCAAGGGCTTTGCCAACAGGCCTCTAGCTGACTCTTCGATTCTTCATTAACCCAGTAATCATAAACACCACGGTTATTTTCATTCAATAATAAATGACTCAATACTGGTTTATCCGCATTCGATACATACAAAGGTAAGCCAGACATACGGGGTAAGAAGAATTGCTCATAGCCCTTAACAACCACATTCTCTTCTTGATAACGCACATTAACTTTGTATTTACTCTTGTTCTGCGTGATCAACGTGCTGATAAAAGTATCTAATTCAGTATTGTCATCAATCCGCATCAAACGTAGATAATCAAACTTCTCTTCTTCATCAATACCCATGAGCTTATAAGCAAAAAAGTCACGCAATAAATGATTAGCGTACTCTTGGCGTAAACGAGAAAAGTTAACATTTACTAAGCTGCCAGCCGCAATATCATGGCCTTTATCGATTTTTACTTTGATGCCACTGGTAGATATATCCGAGGTCATTGCATCGACAACACGATCGCCAACACGTAACTTAATGCCCGAGCTATAATGCATGCGCTCTTCGTTACGGATAAAATATGACGCGTATTGCACTGCTTCAACAGCAAATTGGGCAGCAGGGTCCATGACGACGACATCGCGCTGGGCCGCAGGCTTAATGCGCTCACTTAAGTGATAAGCTAACACTTCTTCGTAAATACCTAAGGTATATGTACCTTGCTGTTGTACTAATAGTGCTTCTAATAATTTAATTTCGGTCGGGGTAATGTGATGTAAAATACCGTCATATTCATAGCCAATAACGCCATTGTCGCCACGCTGACGAAAATCAAGAATACGGCGTGTTGGGGCAGAAAGACGGTTCACTTCCATCTTAATTAAAAAGCGGGTGCTGTTAGTTTCCCCCTCAGTCAGCTGCTCGACTAAGCGACTGAAATCAGGCTCATGATACAAGGTCGTTAATTTTTTAATTACATCTGTGTAATTAGATAATTCCATGCTGGCGATCACTGCTTAAATTTGAAAATGAATAAACGATTAGCTTAGACGCGATTACAATTAACTATAGTACAACTAAATACCAACAAACACCGTCAAATAATAGCTAATAACCCTAGCTAAGCAAAATAAATGCCATTCAACAAAATATTTTATTTATTTTTAAATGGTGATCACTTTTTATCGCGTACATCTCATTATCAGCCCCAGTTAATAGCTCATCAGCGCTCATATTTGGGTGATAAACACTATAACCAATACTGATACCGATAGATACATTACACACAGATAAGGCAAATGATTGCAATAAAGTGCGCTCTATTTTATCACTTAGCACTGCCGCATACTGCAAATTAGAATTTGGGAGTAATATCACAAACTCATCGCCGCCTAAACGAGTAAGCAGTTCACCCGGGCCACCGAGTAATCGAGAAATACGCTGCGTAACGGCAATTAATAGTTCATCTCCTGCCGCGTGGCCATAACGATCGTTAACCTGCTTAAAACGATCGAGGTCCATAAATAATAATACCGGACTTATCTTATCTTTTTTCGCCAAGGGTAAAATATTATCTAGGGTATCCATTAACAGCGCTCGGTTGGCTAACCCAGTTAAATTATCATGCATTGCCGCATAGCGAATATGTTGTTCCGCGCGTTTTCTTACCAATACTTCACGCTTTAAACGTTGATTAATAATGAGCAGATAGAATAGCCACAAACCATTAAATAACAGCGCCGCAATGATTATCTTTAACCAGATCCCCCACACTTGCCAATCTATTTTAGCGCGCGGTGGAATATAGATAAATCCACTAAAATCGCTGCCTTTAGCAATTAAATCAAAATCGATCAATTGCTGCTGCATATCCCGCAGGTGTTGTTGATTGATATAACCCAAAGGCACGAAATCAGGCAAGATGAAGTCACGTATAGTAATTAACTGATATTTTAATTTATTGCGGCTGGCTTCACGTACTTCATCACGCGGATTTAAACTGACCAAGACATCGAGGGTTTCTTCCGTATGTGTTAAGGCGTATTCCCACCC
This sequence comes from Moritella sp. F3, assembly GCF_015082335.1. NCBI lineage: Bacteria > Pseudomonadati > Pseudomonadota > Gammaproteobacteria > Alteromonadales > Moritellaceae > Moritella > Moritella sp. F3. The sequence continues at coordinate 102,855 of NZ_BLRL01000012.1, forward strand.
CTGTAATATCGCAGTTCGAACCGCAGCCACACGCTCGGGGTTAGAGTTTGCTTCTTGTTGACTGGTAAATAAGAAACCACTATAAAAATCAATACCATATTCTTTCGGCATAAAGATAACGGGCTCAACACCTTGGCGAAACGCATTATAAGGGCCGCTGGTTAAATTAATACTGAAGCCGTCAAATTGATTGTTTACCAAGGTGGTAATATCTCGTGTAACCGTTGGCGATGACATATTAATTGATTGGATATGGTACTTACGTAATAAACTGATCACTTCAATATCTTGGGTTCCAGGTAATAATAAAACCCGCTTATTATGTAAGTCGGCCAACTTATTGATGCCTTTATTTTTTAATGACTTACCTTTCAAGACTGTATCTTTCAAAGCTAATAGCGCAGCTGGAGAGTTTTGAAATAACACTGCGATCGCAACTAGTGCTCGACCGTTAGCCTTTTCAATCAATATATCCGCATTAGTCACACCATATTCAGCCTCGCCGTCATCGACAGATTTGGAGATAGATTGCTGAGTTCGCGCAGTAAGTAAGTTTACATCGATACCTTGCTGTTTAAAAAAGCCTTTATGCTCAGCCATATAATAGCCAGCCGATTGAATCACTGCAGCAGGCGGTAACAAGATACGCACATGCTCAATGTTATGATCAGCACGTACTGCAAAAAAGCTCCCGGCAAAATACAGCGGTAAGATGATAAAAATAGCATATTTAATTAAAGTCACAGAGAATATAACAATCCATTGTTTATATCGTATGGCTAGTTTGCCCATTAGTTAAATCGAAAGCAAAATTTCGCTTACAACAATACCCGAGTAAGCAGGGTTCCGCGACTTATAGCCAGAGTAATGAGGATATTTTGTTGCGGTTAAAAGACAAAGCCATTACATCTCATAAGCTAGCAAGTAAAAAAAAGCCCGTAACATCATAATTACAGGCTTTTAATCTTAATTTGTCTCATCCTCTCTGTAGTTACACATTAAGGTCAAGATAATGACGTCGAGAATGACAACGTATTAGCTAATACGTTTGTACTTAATACGATGTGGCTGAGTCGCTTCTGCGCCCAATGTTTTCTTCAACCATCCTTCGTAATCCGTATAGTTACCTTCGTAGAAGTTCACTTTACCTTCATCACGGTAATCAAGGATATGCGTTGCAATACGATCAAGGAACCAACGGTCATGAGAAATAACCATCGCACAACCAGGGAACTCTAAAATTGCTTCTTCAAGTGCACGCAGTGTCTCGATATCCAAGTCATTGGTTGGCTCATCCAGTAGGATCACGTTACCGCCCGACTGTAGTAGTTTCGCAAGGTGTAAACGACCACGCTCACCACCAGACAATTGACCAACACGTTTTTGTTGATCTGTACCTTTAAAGTTAAAACGGCTACAGTAAGCACGTGATGACATTTCAGTATTGCCGACTTTGATGATATCTAAACCATCTGACAATTCTTGCCAAACCGTGTTCTCGCCATTCATGTGATCACGGAACTGATCAACACTTGCTAACTTCACTGATTCACCAACAGAAACAGTACCAGCATCTGGAGACTCGCTACCATCTAGCATTTTGAATAGTGTTGATTTACCTGCACCATTGGGACCGATAATACCAACGATAGCGCCTTTTGGCATCGAGAATGATAAATCGTCAATTAATACACGACCGTCATACGCTTTACCTAGGTTTTCAACGTCAATTACTTTGTCACCTAAACGTTCACCTGGTGGGATGAACAGTTCGTTGGTTTCGTTACGGCGTTGATAATCAGATTGATTAAGCTCTTCAAAACGGGCCATACGCGCTTTACTTTTCGCTTGGCGACCTTTTGGGTTTGAGCGAACCCATTCCAATTCTTTTTCGATTGATTTTTTACGTGCGCTTTCTTGTGACGCTTCTTGTTCTAGACGCGCATCTTTTTGCTCTAACCAAGAAGAGTAATTACCTTCCCATGGAATACCTTCACCACGGTCAAGCTCTAAGATCCAACCGGCGACGTTATCAAGGAAATATCTATCATGCGTAATAGCAACAACAGTACCTTCATAATCAAGTAGGAAACGTTCTAACCAAGCAACAGATTCAGCATCCAAGTGGTTAGTTGGTTCGTCTAGTAATAGCATGTCTGGTTTTTCTAATAACAAACGACAGATAGCAACACGGCGACGCTCACCACCAGATAGGACTTTGATTTTAGTGTCCCATTCAGGTAAACGTAATGCATCAGCAGCACGCTCTAGTTGGTTTTCGATGTTGTGACCATCGTGCGCTTGAATGATAGATTCAAACTTTTCTTGTTTCTTCGCAAGCTTGTCAAAATCAGCATCCGGTTCTGCATAATCAGCATAAACTTGATCAAGACCAGCCATTGCATCTTTTAATTCTGAAATCGCTTCTTCAACAACTTCGCGTACTGTTTTTTCTAGATCCAGTACTGGTTCTTGCGGTAAATAACCAATTTTAGTGCCCGCTAATGGACGCGCTTCACCTTCGAAGTCTTTATCTACACCAGCCATGATGCGTAATAAGCTTGATTTACCAGAGCCGTTTAAACCCAGTACGCCGATCTTAGCGCCAGGATAAAAACTAAGTGAAATGTCTTTAAGAATTTGACGTTTCGGTGGCACGATTTTGCCAACACGATGCATCGAATAGATAAACTGAGGACCAGCCATTATGTTCTCTTTTAGCAAGGAATATGAATGTGGATAAGTGTAAACCTTGCATGCTGTTGATACAAGTATTCATCGGGTTCACGCGTATGAGTGGTGATCGATGAGGCATATTACAGACAAAAAAATACCCGCTAATCTAAATTAGCGGGTATTTTTAGTAAAGCAGTATATTAGTCTTCAATTAACACAGACTCTAATGCCATTACGATCATGTCATTGAACGTTAATTGACGTTCTTCAGCAGTCGTTACTTCACCCGTACGGATGTGATCAGATACAGTACAGATACAGATAGCATTTGCACCGAATTCAGCTGCAACGCCATATAGACCAGCCGCTTCCATTTCAACGCCTAGTACACCTAGTTTTTCCATTGTATCGAATAGTTCTGGTTTAGGTGTGTAGAATAAATCTGCTGAGAAGATATTACCTACTTTTGCATCGATACCACATGCTTTTGCAGCGCGTGTTACTTTGCTTAGTAGTTCCCATGATGCGATAGCAGCAAAATCATAACCGTCGAAACGAGCGCGGTTAACAGCAGAGTCAGTACATGCACCCATGCCGATCACAACGTCACGTACTTTAACGTCAGTACTGATCGCGCCACAGCTACCAACACGGATAAGGTTTTTAACACCGTATTCAGTGATTAGCTCTTTTGCATAGATAGAACAAGATGGGATACCCATACCTGAACCCATTACAGAAACACGTGTACCTTTGTAAGTACCAGTGAAACCGAACATGTTACGCACGTCGTTCACTTGCTTAACGTCTTCTAAAAATGTTTCTGCGATGTATTTAGCGCGTAGCGGATCACCTGGGAATAGTACCGTTTCAGCGAAATCACCTTGTTCTGCATTAATATGTGGAGTAGCCATTATATTTTTACCTTCTTTGTTTTGGTTGTGCCCAGCATTCTGTAGCTGAGCATGCATGTTACTATTTATTATGAATTACTATCTATTTATAAAAAGCTCGTACCGTATTCTAGTTTTTCTAGACCATGGTAAGCCGCAATTGACTGACCGATATCGGCAAACGTATCACGTAAACCTAACGGTCCTTTTGGCACATTGTGGCCATAGAAGATCACTGGAATGTGTTCACGTGTATGGTCTGTCCCCGGTGCTGTTGGGTCACAACCATGATCGGCTGTTAACACGACAACATCACCTTCATCTAGTATTGCTAGCAGCTCAGGTAAGCGAGTATCGAAATACTCTAGTCCTTTAGCATAACCAGCAACATCACGACGATGACCCCATGAAGAATCAAAATCAACAAAGTTAGTGAAGACGATCGTTTGATCACCTGCTTGTTTAACTTGCTCTAACGTCAGATCAAATAATGCTTCAAGACCTGTCGCTTTGACTTTCTTGGTAATACCTTGCTGTGCGTAGATATCTGCAATTTTACCCACACTCACCACTTCACCACCCGATTCAGCCATGCGATCGAGTAATGTTGGTGCCGGTGGTAGCAGTGAATAATCACGGCGATTACCGGTACGGGCAAAATCACTCTTATCATTACCGATAAATGGACGCGCAATAACACGACCAATATTGTACGGTTCTAATAATTCACGTGCTAATTCGCATAGTTTCAGTAAACGATCTAAACCAAAGCTTTCTTCGTGACAAGCAATTTGGAATACACTGTCTGCTGACGTATAGAAAATAGGTTTGCCAGAAGCCATATGCTCCTCGCCCATCAGATCTAAGATCTCAGTACCAGAAGAATGACAGTTACCTAAATATCCTGGTAAGTCTGCTTGTTCTACTAATTGCTGTAGTAGCTCTGGTGGAAAACTGTTTTCAGTATCAGAGAAATAACCCCAATCAAACAGTACCGGTACGCCGGCAATTTCCCAATGGCCACTCGGAGTGTCTTTACCCGTTGATAGCTCTTGAGCATAACCGTATGCACCAATCACTTCAGCATTTGCATCCAAGCCAGCTGGGAATGACCCCACGCTGTCTGCACACGCATGCGCAAGACCGAGTTTGGTTAAGTTAGGAATATGCAGCGGGCCTTCACGACCTATATCTGCTTTACCTTCAGCACACCACTGGGCGATATGCCCAAATGTATTACTGCCTACGTCACCAAATTTATCCGCATCGGCCGAAGCACCAATACCTAATGAATCCAACATTAATATAATTGTACGTTTCATCACACTGACCTATTTCCATTCACTATTCTTTATAAATAGTACTGTTCGTTATCGACTTTAGCTGCAATTAGCCATATAAGCTGTCTATTAAACGTTAGACATCTGAAAGTCGAATTTGTTGATAAACATCTGCACTGGCTGCAGGTTGTGTATCGCCAATATTAATTGATTTTAAAATTTCAGCTTGTGCAGCATCAAACAGTGCTTCACTGCGAGCATGTACCATTGCCACTGGCGTCTGAGCATCTAACTGCTGACCCAAGGCTGCAATATCAGATAAACCAACTGCATAGTCTATTTGATCTGTCGCAACACGGCGACCACCGCCCATCGCAACAACCGCCATACCAAAGCCACGTGTATCCATTGCAGTGAGATAACCGCTTTGAGTAGCAAATACCGGACGAATGATATCGGTTTTTGGTAAGTGTAGGTCATAGTTATCAACAAAATCTGCTGGTCCGCCCAAACCTGTGACCATCGTGCCGAATAATTCCGCCGCTTTACCGTTATCAAGCACGGTTTGTAATTTATGACGGGCATCATCAACATCTGTCGCTAGGTTTGCCGATACTAACATTTCCACACATAACGCCATTGTTACTGCAAGTAAACGCGGATTACGGTATTCACCCGTTAAGAAGCGTACAGCTTCACGCACTTCAACTGCATTACCCGCACTGCTTGCTAATACTTGGTTCATATCAGTAATCAGTGCCGATGTTTTACAACCTGCGCCATTAGCCACAGACACGATGCTTTTAGCCAATTCGACAGATTGCTCATGGGTTGGCATAAATGCACCACTGCCTGATTTAACATCCATCACGAGTGCATCAAGACCAGCCGCTAATTTTTTCGATAAGATAGACGCTGTGATCAGGGAAATAGATTCAACTGTCGCGGTAATATCACGAACACCATAAAAGCGTTTATCAGCAGGTGCTAGATTTGCAGATTGACCTACAATCGCCACACCGCTGTTTTTAACAACTTGACGGAATTGCGTATTATCAACTGTCGTTTGATAACCTGGAATGGCATCAAGTTTATCTAATGTGCCACCAGTATGACCCAAGCCGCGGCCAGATATCATCGGTACAAAACCACCACATGCCGCAACCATAGGACCAAGCATCAATGAAATAACATCACCGACGCCGCCCGTTGAATGTTTATCAACAATAGGGCCATTGAGTTGCATCGCATCCCAATTTAATACATCACCTGAATCACGCATCGCTGTTGTGATCGCAATACGTTCAGGCATGGTCATATCATTAAAATACGTTGCCATCGCAAATGCAGCAATTTGGCCTTCCGAAATGCTGTTATCAGCAATACCCTTAACAAAATATTCTATTTCAGCACGACTTAGTTCTTCACCATTACGTTTACGGCGAATAATTTCTTGCGGTATAAACATAATCATCTACTCCTTGAATCAGAAAAGCGGCTCCTTAAAATGGGAGCGTTTCGTTTAAATACAGAAAATCAGGATCGAATAAGCACATATTGGATTGATTAAGTCAGTCGTTATGCTCAACATACGACCTAATCAATACCAAATATTTTGTTTGTGGATATTGCTCTATCGAACCAGAGAGTTAGATAATTAGTAACCGCTGCTGTCAGCAGGCTTTTCTGCTAATTCAAGCTCAGCTAATAAGTTAGCAAGTAGGCTTGATGCGCCGAAACGGAATTTTGCTGGAGAAACCCAGTCTTTACCTAGAATTGACTCAGCTAATGCAAGGTATTCACCTGCTTGCTCAGCATTTTTAACGCCACCAGCGGGTTTGAAACCAACATCAGTGTTTTTCTCGCTGATCACAGTAAGCATGATCTTAGCGAATTCTAACGTTGCATTAACAGGCACTTTACCTGTTGATGTTTTAATGAAGTCAGCACCTGCATCAATTGAGATTTCGCTCGCTTGACGGATTAATGCTTCTGTTTTAAGTTCGCCAGTTTCAACGATCACTTTAAGTTGAACGTTAGCAGGACATGCTGCTTTACATGCTTTCACTAATTCGAAACCAACGTCAGCATTACCAGCCATCAGTGCGCGGTATGGGAATACAACGTCAACTTCATCTGCGCCGTAGGCAACAGCCGCTTTTGTTTCAGCTACAGCGATAGCAACATCGTCATTACCGTGCGGGAAATTCGTTACTGTCGCGATTTTTACCGTTTCAGCACCGATTGCATTCAATGTTTTACGCGCGATAGGAACAAAGCGAGGGTAAATACAAACAGCAGCAGTATTACCTGCAGCACTTTTCGCTTTATGACACAGTTCAATTACTTTCGCATCTGTATCATCATCGTTAAGTGTTGTCAGGTCCATCATGTTTAATGCACGTTGCGCTGCTACTTTAAAGTTACTCATATTAAGTCTCCGGATTATATTTAAAAATATAGAGTGTAAAAAAACCAATAGTGAAAACGTAGTAATGAGTCGTTAATGATGATTAATCGACATTACTACCGGTAGCTATTCTGGATGAGTAAAAATAAAGATATGCTTACCTTAAACAATAACATTCAGGTAAAAATAGATGACGTATAAATAACAACTGCTTATTTAATAATAGAATGAATACTATTATTAACATAGGCATTATTCTAACTATCAACATAACTATCTTTAAGACAAATATCCATGAAGAATAACTATGCGGACTTGGTTCCGTGAAGACTTGATATGACTATCAATTAATATCCCTATAACCGCGCTAATACAACGAACTAGGGCTATATATTAAGCTGAAGCTTAAAGGCCAAAGGTCAGTCGTATTTAACGAAAAACACCAAAAGTACTTCATGTGCAATTGGTTTAAACTACAGTGTTAAAGTTACGCTAAGTGACAAAGAAATCAAGCAATAAATGCCGCTATAACGGTCGTACTTCTCACTATGTGCAAATAAACAACAATAAAACAACATATTAAATATATGTCTATATTAACGAGTTATTTAACTCAAAAACGCCCCACACTGTCGACCGAACATTATGATAGAACATGTCGACAAACAGTGTAGAGCAATACCTTACTCTGCGACTACAGCGCTATGCCATTAGCCCAGGAATAAACCAGCCAACGTTGCGCTCATTAAGTTAGCTAAAGAAGCAGCTAATACCGCTTTCATCCCCATACTCGCAATGTCAGCACGACGTGACGGCGCTAAGCTACCTAAACCACCGAGCAAAATCGCAATCGATGAAAAGTTAGCAAAACCACACAGTGCGAAAGAAATGATGATTTGAGTATGCTCAGATAGTTCGTTATTTTTAATGTAGCTAACGAAATCAAGGAAAGCAACAAACTCATTCACTACCAATTTCTGACCGATGAAACTACCCGCAGCGACGGCTTCGTGCCACGGCACACCAATAACAAATGCCAGTGGCGAGAACATCCAACCTAAGATCATTTGAATGGTCAATTCAGGCATATCAAACCAAGCACCAATACCACCTGTGATACCATTTGCGAGGGCAATTAGACCAACGAATGCAATTAACATTGCACCAACGTTAAGCGCTAACATCATACCTGAAGACGCACCCGCAGCCGCTGCATCAAGTACGTTTACTGGTTTGTCGTCATTGTCGTCGTCAAGATCATCCAACGATACCTTTGGCGTTTCTGTTTCTGGCTTAATAATCTTAGCCATTAATAGACCGCCCGGCGCTGCCATGAATGACGCAGCCACGAGATACTCAATTTTAATACCAAGACCAGCATAACCAGCGAGTACTGACCCAGCGATAGAGGCAAGTCCACCAACCATCACCGCAAATAACTCTGATTTAGTCATTGATTTAATGAATGGACGCACAACAAGTGGCGCTTCAGTTTGACCAACAAAAATATTCGCTGTTGCAGAAAGTGATTCCGCACGACTCGTGCCTAATACCTTCTGTAAACCACCACCGATAAAGTTAATCACCATACTCATGATACCGAGATAGTATAAAACCGCGATTAATGATGAGAAAAATACGATCACAGGCAATACGTTGATCGCGAAAATGAAGCCTACTTTGAATCTGGCTAAGTCACCAAATAAGAATTGAATACCTTCATTACCATACGCAATGACGTTTGCTACGCCAGTAGAAAAACTCTGTAGTAACTCTTTACCTGGAGGGAAATATAAAATGAACGCGCCAATAATAACCTGAATAGCGAATGCGCCACCCACAGTGCGAAAGTTAATTGCTTTTCTGTTGTCCGATAATAGCAGCGCTAAACCGAGTAGCGCGAAAACGCCTACAATACCCATTACAAAATTCATCAAGAATCATCTCCAAATTTATTGAATTTGTTATAAACCAAAAATTAAATCACTGTAATTAACACGCTATAACTATCGTGATTACGCATAGTTAATCGTTAATTACTTGCGGTAGCTATTCTGGATAAATTCAAATAAAGAAATATCGACGCACTCTGGCTATCTAAGGTAAATAGACCACGTTCGAAGATAAACAGATGACATATAAATGACGAATACTTATATTAAAAAAGCATTAATCTCACTATCAACATAACTATCTTTAAGATAAATATCCATTAAGAATAACTATGCGGACTTGGTTCCTTGAAGACTTGATATGACTATCAATTAACATCCTTATAACCGCGTTAATAGCACGAATCTTCCCCCTAAATATGAGGTTTAAAGAGTCTGTACTATTTAACGAAAAACACCAAAAATACATCATGTACAATCGGTCTTCATTACCCCATTAAGGGTACGCTCAGTGACCAGTAAATCAAGCTGTAAATGCTCTCAGAACCGACCCAGATCGCACTCCGAGAAAATAGATAAGCATAAAAAGCGAGATTAAATAAAGAGGTGAGTAAATATTCTATTTCTTGTATTTTAGGTGATGACGATACTAGTAACTATACCAATAATTACACCGAGAGTTACGCAGATAAAAATACTAATAACGACTCTAATAACAATACAGTTTTATACAACCCAAAAAAATGCCCGCAAACTGTTTTATACAATTTACGGGCATTATCTATTTTATAACCGTCATGATAACGATTAAAACATTATCGCTATTTTAGCTCAGCATATTAAGCTAGGAATAGACCCGCTAATGCAGCACTCATTAAATTAGCTAAAGAAGCAGCAAGAACCGCTTTCATACCCATACTTGCAATGTCTGCACGGCGTGTTGGTGCTAAGCTACCTAAACCACCTAATAGAATCGCAATAGATGAGAAGTTAGCAAAACCACATAATGCAAATGAGATGATGATTTGTGTGTGCTCAGAAAGTTCGTTGTTTTTGATGTAGCTAACGAAGTCTAAGAAAGCAACAAATTCATTCACAACTAGTTTTTGACCAATGAAGCTACCAGCAGCAACCGCTTCGTGCCATGGCACACCGATTACGAATGCAAGTGGTGAGAAAACCCAACCTAAGATCATTTGGATAGTTAGTTCAGGCATATCGAACCAAGCACCGATACCGCCAGTGATACCATTAGCTAATGCGATTAGACCAACGAATGCAATTAACATTGCACCAACGTTAAGTGCTAGCATCATACCTGAAGAAGCACCTGCAGCAGCCGCATCTAATACGTTTGCTGGTTTTTCGTCTTCACTGTCGTCAAGATCATCAAGTGTAACTTTTGGCGTTTCAGTTTCAGGTTTAATGATTTTAGCCATTAATAGACCACCCGGTGCAGCCATGAATGACGCAGCAACCAAGTACTCAATTTTAATACCAAGACCAGCATAACCAGCTAGAACTGAACCAGCGATAGACGCAAGACCACCAACCATCACAGCAAATAGCTCTGATTTAGTCATTGATTTAATAAACGGACGCACAACAAGTGGTGCTTCAGTTTGACCAACAAAGATATTTGCAGTTGCAGAAAGTGATTCAGCACGACTTGTGCCTAATAGTTTCTGTAAGCCACCACCAATAAAGTTAATCACTACGCTCATGATACCGACGTAGTATAAAACAGCGATTAATGATGAGAAGAACACGATTACTGGCAATACGTTAATTGCAAAGATGAAACCAACTTTGAATTTCGCTAAGTCACCAAATAAGAATTGAATACCTTCATTACCATAAGCAATAACGTTTGCTACACCAGTAGAAAGACCTTGCAGTAATTCTTTACCCGGAGGGAAATATAAAATGAACGCACCAACAGCAACCTGGATAGCAAAAGCGCCACCAACAGTGCGAAGGTTAATCGCTTTTCTGTTATCCGATAGCAGTACTGCTAAACCAAGTAGAACGAAAACGCCTACAATACCCATTACAAAATTCATCAGGAATAATCTCCAAGTTTCGCTTCAGAAGTGTTTTTTAGTTGCGCCATAATCAAAATAGTCCATTAAAGTGTAATAAATAGTAAATTTACGATTTAATCATTGATTATAACAATTGGCGCGATTATAACTGTTATTAGCCACTTGTTAAGTGCTTGAGATCAGACCTCTCAAAAAAGTTTCTAAAAAGTTCACTTTATTCGCAAATGTATTCAATTAAGACAGAAACAGCTCAAAAAATGAGCTTAGATTGGTTTTTGCAATTACTTTTTCTGACTCGGGTCTTAATTTAACGAGCTCCTGTAACACTTCTGTAATGTTAACAGGTTCATTACGAACGCCTTGATAGCCCTTTATAGGCATATCTGGCGAGTCTGTTTCTAATAATAATGACGCTAAAGGTAATTCACTAACTGCTTGCCGCGTTTTACCCGCCCTTGGATAAGTGATAACCCCACCAATGCCAAGTTTAAAGCCTAGCTTAATATATTGCATAGCCAACTGCGTACTACCACTAAAACCATGGATCACACCACCACGGGGGAGTTTCACCTGCTGGAGTAGCTGAATTAATTCATTGTGTGCTTTACGGCAATGCAAAATAACCGGTAAATCATATTGCTTCGCTAACACGAGTTGCTGTTTACAAATGTGCAGTTGTTGCTCGAATGGGAAATCGACCATTTTATCTAGCCCAAACTCCCCGACAGCAACGACACCTTTTTCTGTTGCTAAGTATTCATCGAGTAGCTGCAAATAGCTATTATCAAAGTTGGCTAAAAAATAAGGGTGGATACCCAGTGCCGCATAAACGCCAGAGTGCTTATTTGCTAACGCCAATACCGATTGCCAATTGTGGGGACCAATACCAGGTACTAAGAAGTAATGTACCCCTTTAGCTTTCGCCCTCGCGAGTACATCGATACGGTCGAAATCAAAATCTGCAAAATCTAAATGGCAATGGCTGTCGACAAGTTCAATCACGAAATACTCCGTTTTTTGATGATCTCATAAAGAGGCTGAAATAAAGAGATAGTGTAAGTTGCGGCATAATTTGATTTAATAGCAGACTTAATCATTAATGAATAACCGTTATGGAATGGTGCATGTCTAAAAAACTCTTTGCTTTATCGGCTCAATATTTAAAAAAAGCCATGCCGCTGATGATCAAATATCAAATTCCGACAACGCCAACCAATTACGCGCTGTGGTATCACTATGTATCAGATAATAATAGTGCATTACAAAAACAGCTGGATGATAAAATAGCGCAACACGGAACGTGTACTCCCGCCGCGACCGAAGAACTCTACCAACGTTTTATCGTCGACAAACGCGAACAAGAAATAACGCAACTACGCAGTGAACTCGACACCATGACCAATGATTTAAGCAGCTCATTACACGATACGCTTAACGATACTAATGAATTTGATCGGATGTTGAATAAATGCTTAAACGAGTTATCCGGTGTTGAAGCGGATGGTTTTTCGATTGAAAAAACACTGTCCGCAGTACGAGAGTTAGTTAAAGAATCTCATGATGTGCGTTCATCAACACGGCATTTCAAAAGTCAATTACATGAAGCTCAAGCTGAAATAGCGCAATTACGTGAGACTTTATCAGAAACCCAGCATGATGCAATGCATGACGCTCTAACCGGCTTACTCAACCGTCGGGTATTCAATAAAGAAATTGAGACCTTTTGTAGTAACCCCAGCTTGAGTCGTAATTTTTCTATTTTGATGATTGATATTGATAATTTTAAAGCATTTAATGATGATTTTGGTCACCAGCTTGGTGATCAAGTATTGAAAGTAATAGCTAAACGTATTGCCGATAGCTGCCAAGAAGGCGAACAAGTATTTCGCTATGGTGGTGAAGAGTTTGTGCTGATTTTACCGAACAAAACATTCACAATCGCCCGTCAAAATGCTGAATCTATTCGTCGTGCAATCGAACGATTAAGTATTCGCGATAAACGCTCAGGCAAGCGAATCGATAATATTACCGTGTCTATCGGTGTGAGTGAAAATATACCACGTGATAGCAGTAGTGACATCTTAACGCGCGCTGACCTGCAGCTCTATGAAGCGAAACGTCTTGGCCGTAATCGAGTCATGCCAATGCCGCGTTAATGAAAACTTTGATTACCGTTTTAATGGCAACAATCACCACTGAATAAATCACAATGCCGGTTCGGTTCAAAACAAACCGGTATTGCACTATAGGTTCGTAACCATCTTCGCTTGATGTTTAATATCTTGAGAACGATAGAACAAGCTATACAACACAGGTACAACACCTAAGGTTAATACCGTTCCAACCGCCATACCAAAAATCATCACAATCGCCATCGAATACCAAAATTCACCACCCCAAATAGCCAATGGAATCAGTCCGAGAATAGTCGTCAACGTGGTCATTAAAATAGGTCTTAGACGTGCTTTACCCGCTTCAATAAGCGCTTCGTTAACCAGCATATTAGCTTTACGGTTAGCCTCAATCTGATCGATAAGCACAATGCCATTATTAATAATCACCCCCGCGAGGCTAAACATGCCTAACATCGCAGGGAAAGTAAAGTATGCCCCTGTGACAGTTAATCCAAAAACAGCACCAATCAATGACAATGGGATAGTCATTAAGATCACCGCTGGACGGCGGAATGAGTTTAGCTGTAATACCAACAATAAAGCGATCAAAGCAAAGCAATGTGGCATATAAGCAAATAACGCGCTACTCGCTTCATCCGCACCGCGTAACTCCCCCCCTAAACGTAGACGGTAACCCGGCGGTAAATCAAGCTGCGCTAATGTCGGCTGCATGAGCTTATGCAGTTCACTTGCTTGCAGTTGACGATGCTTCGCACTGATAATTAACGTACGTTGCTGGTCTTCTCGGCGAATGATCGCAGGTTCACTCTCACCACCAAAATTAGCCACCTGGATCAAAGGCACGGTTACGCCACTTTGCCCAGATGTAACTTCCACGCTGCGTAATTTATCAAAATCATTACGTGATTGATTACCCCGCATCAACACAGGAATAACCCGATCGCCATCGCGGTAATCAGTGACTTTATAACCATCAAAGAAACCATTGAGTGACAAAGCAATATCGCGGCTACTTACCCCTGCACGACGCGCGCGATCTTGATCCACTTCGACCAAGATCTTAGGGATATCATTCTCCCAATCATTGGTAATACCGACAACACCATTAATATCAGCAAAGCCAGCCATTAACAATTGTGATCGTTGCTGTAATAGATCGCCATCTGGTCCTTGCAGTTTATATTCCACTAACCCTAACTCACTACCGCCTAACCACATGCGTTTGGCTTGGCCAGTTGCTTCAGGTAACTGCTGCTGAATATAATTATTGGTTTTTTCTATCATTGCTAACGCAGAATCAAGATCACGGGTATTGACCACCACAAAAGCTTTATTCGAGGCGCGATCGACAGGTGCTAATGCCAAGAAGAAACGCGGACCACCATCGCCAATATAAGCAATATGGCTGGTGACATCCGGATTTTCTTTCTCGTCATTTAACCAAGCTAAAAATCGATGTGTGACTTTATCTGTTTCCGCCGTCGGTGTACCTGCTGGCAAGTTCAAATAAACTAAATACTGATTACGCTCTGAGCCTGGCATAAACTGTACGGTAATAAATTTGAAGCCGTAAACTGCGACAAATAATAACACCACCATCGTCGCCATAAAGCTCACGCGATAGTTGAGTAATACCTTTAAGACACTGCCGTACCATTGATTAACAACAATAACCCAATTTGGCATAGCTGTTTTCTTAGTGCCTTTTGCAGAGAAGAACCACACACACATCAAGGGCGTTACTAATAAACTGAGTAACCAAGATGACAACAGTGCAATGATGATAACTTGTGATAATGAGCGTAAGTATTCACCCGCAACATCCTGCGCTAACATCAGAGGCATGAACGCCAAGATTGTCGTTAATGAAGACGTTAACAGTGGGATAGCCAAGGTTTTACTCGCCGCCAGCGCCGCCGCTTCACGTTTCATCCCTTGAATAATACGGGTATTGATGTTTTCAGCAATCACAATGCCGTTATCAACTAATAAACCAAGCGAGACAATAATTGCGGCGATAGACATACGCTGTAAAGACACATCCCATATCTGCATACCGATAAACGAGAGCATCATAGTCAATGGCACAATAGTCCCGACGATCATGCCCATTCTGAAACCTAGAAACAGCATCACCACCGCTAATACAATCGCTACGGTTTGAAATAGGTTTGATGTTGCCGATGAAATTGCCGTCGCGACTTTATCAGGTTGAAATGTCGCCAATTCAAAGTGTAAACCAGCAGGTAGCAGCTGTTGCTCTAAAGCCACAAATTTACTGATATCAGCGCCAAAACTGTCACTGGTGATACCAGATAGCATCGACACCGCTAATATGATGCTCGGTTTACCTTTATAATAAACCGGCGTGTTTTGCGGTTCAACATAACCACGACGTACAGACAATAGGTCGCGTAAGTAAATGTTTTGACCACTTTCAGGTTCTAATATCACTAAGTTTTCAATATCAGCTAAGGCTTCAAAATTACCACTGGGTTCAATGGTCAGCTCAAGTTTACCGGTATTGATTTTTCCGCCGGGTAAGACAATATTTTGATTTTGTAGTGCTGCCACAAGTTGACCTGGAGAAACGCCTAATCGACTCATGGCATCCGTATCAGGCTCTAACCAAATACGTTCATCTTGGACACCGTAGATATCAACTTGTGATACCGTTGCCAAGGCACTAATACGATCTTGAATGGATTCTGAAACCAGATCCAATTCATGTAATGAGTAATCTTCGCCATAAAGCGCAATGGTGGCAGATGCGACTCGACCAAACTCATCATTCACCATCGGACCGATTGTCCCTTCAGGTAGCGAGCCTTTGAGATCATTCATGCGATTACGTAGATTGTCCCAAATTGGCTGCAAATCAAAATGTTCATCGGCAACCGTGACTTTGATTTGCGTATAACCAGTACGAACTAACGATTTTAGCTCACTCACTTCCGGGATCTGTTTGGCTTCACGCTCTATCGGTTTGGTAAGCAGACGTTCGATACGCTCAGGTGACATGCCAGGGATCTGGGCAACAACAACAGCTGTTCTCACTAAAATTTCAGGGTCTTCTTTACTCGGCGCGTTAAAAAATGACGCCGTGCCGATAATAATAATCAGCACTAATAATAACTGAGTGAAGCGATTATTTCTTAATGCAAATAAGGTTAGCTTATCCATGTCTTATCCTTAATTTGCTTGCCATAAAGTAACCGTCATACCATCACGTAAGAACGGTATACCCGCGACCACAATCGCTTCATTTTCACTAATGCCAGCATAAACTTCGATGTTATTCGCGCGGATATTACCCACTTTTACATTACGCTGTTCTAATACCATGGTCTGTTCATTAATCACGTATAATAACGCATCTTGAGAGCCCTCACCGGCCATCGAATGGGTAAAATCTAACGCTGTTAGTGGTACTAAATAAGCGGGAACACTACTGTTATTCACGGTAAACTTAACCGAACCAGACATACCATTACGTAATTTATCACTGCTTTTATTTAAGCGGATGGTCACCGGAAATGCATTACCGTTTTCAACGCGAGAGCCAATTTCACTGACTTCACCAGGAAACATTTGATCTTGTAATGCAGAAACGGCAACCGTTACAGCCTGTTGGTAGCTAATATTACCGATCATAGATTCTGGTAATAACACTTCAACTTCATACGCATCACCGTCAATCAACTCTATGACTTCTTGGCCATTCGATACTTTGGAAAAGTTATCTACACTCACAGCTGCAATTTGACCATCAAACGGAGAGCGTAAAATAGTGCGTTGTAATTCTAGTTTAGCGCGGGCCAAATCCGCCTCAATCACTTTAACTTGTTGTAGCGCCGCTTCAGCGTTATTGCTTAATTGCTCAAGTTCAGCTAAAGAAATAATCCCTTCAGGTAAGCGTGTTGCTCTTTGTAATTGATCATTGGCTGCTTTTGCTGAAGCGCGTGATGAACCTAAGGATGCTTGGGTTTTATTTAATGCTACAGTAAAGTCAGAATCATCGAGTTGCGCAAGCGGCTGCCCTGTCACCACCAGATCACCTTTACTCACATATATATCTTGTAATACACCATTGACACGAAAACTAAGACTTGATTGTTCGGCACTACGAATTTGTCCCGATATCTCTCGGTAGATTGACCCTGTTGATTCACTCACACGTTGGTATTTAACTGCTTTAGGTAACTCAACAGTTGCTGTCTCAGGTGCTTTACTGCACCCGGATAACAAGAATATAGCGATTAATAACTGCGTTAATTTAGACATTATTCGACCTCAGAGATATACCTAAACAGTTTGAATAAACTATTTTATTTAAACTGGCATTGTTTATTTAAGATAGAGTGAACGACTAAATATAATATAGTTGTTTATTTTCAGCTGCTTAACTATCTATAATTCGCTAATATACCCTGATAAGATCACAAAGGGCAAGTACCAAAACCAGGAATAACGGCTTCGATCACTTGCCCACATTACTTTATAACCTTGTCGAAATTAACTGACAGTTCTCTCTAAATTAACCTTATAGTCTGGTCGATTCAGCTAAGTCCAGCATAAAAGCATACTCTTTCGCTGTGTCATGATAATGCTCAAAGCGTCCAGACTTACCACCGTGCCCTGTTTCCATATCGGTATGCAGCAGTAATACATTGTCATCCGTTTTCAAGTCACGCAATTTAGCTACCCACTTAGCAGGCTCCCAATATTGCACTTGGGAGTCATGCAACCCCGTGGTAACCAGTAAGTGAGGATACGCTTGCGCCACAACTTGGTCATAGGGGCTATAAGACAACATGTAATGATAGTATTCCGCTTCATTAGGATTACCCCACTCGTCGTACTCCCCCGTTGTCAGCGGTATCGATTCATCGAGCATCGTACTTACAACATCAACAAAAGGCACGGCTGCAACGACACCATGATATAGCTCAGGGGCAATATTGATCACAGTCCCCATCAATAAACCGCCAGCAGAGCCGCCCATCGCATAAACACGTTTAGGATCGGCATAACCTTGTGCTAGTAAACCTTTGGTAACAGCAGTGAAATCCGTGAAGGTATTCATTTTATTCAATAGTTTACCGTCTTCATACCAGCCACGCCCTAATTCTTCACCACCCCGTATATGGGCAATTGCATAGACAAAACCACGGTCGAGCAGGCTCAATAATGAAGCGCTGAAATATGGGTCAATGCTCGAACCATACGAGCCATATGCATATTGCAATATTGGATTAGCGTTAGTTTTTGAAAATAACGTCTTCTTATATACCAATGAGACGGGCACTTTAACGCCATCTTCAGCCGCAATCCAAACTCGTTCACTCTGGTAATCTTGCGCACAAAAATCACCAACAACCGTTTGTTGCTTCAATATTTCGCGCTCACCACTATCAAGATTTAACTGATAGGTTGAGGTTGGCGTTGTTAAACTTGAATAGCCATAGCGTAACTTATCCGTATCAGGATCTGGGTTTGTACCTAGCCATGCCGTATAGGTCGGATCATCAAATTTAATAATAGTATCGGCATTCGTCTGCCAGTTGATTTGACGTAAGAAAGTTAAACCTTGCTCACGCTCCTCAACAACGAGCCAATCACGGAACAACTCATAGCTCTCTAATAGCACATTATCACGCGCCGGAATAACCGTTTGCCATTGGTTAGTATCTGCTATAGTGGCAGCTGTAGCAGTCATCAAAGCAAAGTTCTTACCCGTTTTATTACTGCGAATATAAAACTGCTGACGATAATGATCGACGCTGTATTCATGACCGCGTTCACGCGCACGTAATAACGTAAATGCTTCAGTCGGTTTATCCGCTGGTAATACGTGAACTTCACTGGTCATGGTACTACTCAGCGACAACATGATGTGCTCATCTGAAGTAGACTTATAGATGTCAGTATAGAAGGTATCGTCTGATTCTTCATAAACCAGTACATCCGTGCTGATATCGGTGCCCAATTGATGACGGTAAACCTGATAGGGCAATAATGTAGTCGGATGTTTTTTTACATAGAATAACGTCTTACTATCATTCGCCCACACCACAGATTCGGTATCTTCAATTTCTTCTGGGTACGCTTCACCAGTATCGAGATTAAGGAAACGTAAACGATATTGACGGCGACTAACGGTATCTTCAGAAAAAGCCAATACCTGATGATTCGGGCTTATTGCTAGCTCACCTAACTGATAATACTGATGCTCTTTAGCACGCTCATTGGCATCAAGTAATACCAGCCATGATGCTTCCTCACCATCCTGGCGCCAATGATATACCGGATACTCTTTACCTTCTGAAAAGGTCGTTTTATACCAGTAGCCTTTTTTAAGATAAGGCACAGATGCATCTTCTTGTTTTATCCGCGCCACCATCTCATCATACAATTCAGCTTCCAATGAGGCTAATGGTGATAGCACAGACTTGGTATAACTATTTTCTTGCCCTAGATAGCTTAAAACCTGTTTGTTTTTACGTTCATCATCACGTAACCAAAAGTAATCATCTTGGCGAGTATGTTGATGAATAGTCATTGAATGCGCTTGCTTCATCGCAAGGGGCGCAGTAGTCGAGAGATCCATTTTCACAAGAAGATGTCCTATAAAATTAACTGAAGAGGTGATGGCTTATTTATTCATGCCTAAGCATTTATATCTAAGTATTCATGACATTAAATAAACGATCATTTATGTAATGTGATGAATACTAATATCCCAGATGCAAAAAAGGAGCGCAAGCGCTCCTTTTCATATATCTAACTATTAGCTATTAATTGTTAACTAGCTAATTAGTCACGACGTGGACGACGTGGACGACGTTCTTCGCCACCAGTCGATTCACGGCGTTGACCACGATGTCCGCGATCATTATCACGAGCTGGACGATCACCACTTGGACGGCTACGCTCTTGACGACCTTCAGCTGCAACACCTTCAAGTTTGCTCATGCGTAATGCTTTGTTACAAACATAAACTTGTTGTAGTTGTTGTAACTGCTCGCTTGGCATACCTTTTGGTAATTCAATCGTTGAGTAGTCATCATGCAGACGGATACCACCGATGTTACGGCTGTTGATATTCGCTTCATTAGCAATAGCGCCAACGATGTTCTTAACTTGAACACCATCAGTACGACCAACTTCGATACGGAAAACTTCCATTTCTGCAGCTGGACGACGTTCGCCGCGTTCGCCACGTTCTGGACGGTCGCCACGATCACGGCGTTCGCCACGGTCGTTACGTTCACGACGTTGATCACCACGATCATCTTCACGGAAGCTACGCTCACGACGTGGAGCTTCAGGTGGTAATACTAATGGTTTTTCTTTCTGAGCTAGGAACAATAACGCAGATGCAAGATCTAATTCGCTAAGCTCTAACTCTTCAGAAAGTTGACCAACTAAGTTTTTGTAGAAATCTAGGTTTTCTTCACCAGAAGAAAGCACAGATAACTGGTCACGGAAAGATGCGATACGTTTTTTCGTAACATCATCACGTGAAGGTAGATCCATCATCGTTAATGGCTGACGTGTAGCACGTTCAATCGCTTTCAATAAACGACGTTCGCGTGGTGCAGCAAATAAGATTGCTGTACCTTTACGTCCAGCACGGCCTGTACGACCAATACGGTGAACATATGATTCTGTATCAGTTGGGATATCGTAGTTGATTACTAAATCAATACGTGGAACATCAAGACCACGTGCAGCAACGTCAGTTGCAATAACGATATCTAGTTGACCATTTTTCAAACGGCTTACAGTGCGCTCACGCATTGCTTGGTTTAAGTCACCGTTTAGTGCCGCAGCAGAGTAACCGCGTGCTTCTAATTTCTCAGCAAGCTCAACAGTCATCGTTTTAGTACGAGCAAAGATGATCACACCATCGTAGTCTTCAGTTTCAAGAATACGTGTTAGGCCGTCAAGTTTTGCTTGTAAGCCACCAATGATTAAACATTTTTGTTCAATGTTTTCAACAGTTGATGTTTTAGTTGCAATTTTAACTGAAGTTGGATCTGTCATGAAACGTTTCGTAATACGGCGGATTTCTTCAGGCATAGTTGCAGAGAATAACGCCATTTGACGTTTTTCAGGTGTTTTAGACAAGATTGATTCAACATCATCAATAAAGCCCATGCGTAGCATTTCATCTGCTTCATCAAGAACAAGTGCTTGAATACCAGAAAGGTCAAGCGTACCACGGTTGATGTGATCGATTACACGACCAGGAGTACCAACGATAACTTGTGGGTTACGCTTCAGTGCTTTCAACTGAATTGGGTAGCTTTGACCACCGTAGATAGGTAGTACATGGAATCCACGCATGTGACGTGAATAAGCTTGGAACGCTTCTGCAACCTGAATAGCTAACTCACGAGTAGGTGCTAATACCAATACTTGTGGTTTAGTTAGAGCTGTATCAATACGGCTCAATAATGGTAATGCAAACGCAGCTGTTTTACCCGTACCAGTCTGTGCCATACCTAGCACATCACCACCATCCTGTAGTAACGGAATACATTCAGCTTGAATTGGTGAAGGTGTTTCATAACCTAGATCATTCAACGCTTTTAAAATTGGTTCAGGTAAACTTAAATCAGTAAATTGTACGGGTGATGTATCAGACATTCACGGGCCTCTGGTAGACGGGTCTTTGAATAAAGCTATATCAATTATAGCTCCACATATCGTATTTCGTGCGCAAAATTAGTGGTCTTTTGCTCAAACTCTCTAGCGAGCGAAGCCACATAAAAAGGCTGACGTAGTATACTACAGTTAAAAATTAAAAGCAGAATATATGCGACCTAAATCACATTAAAAGTAAAAAAGTATTAAATCATCGAAAAGAATAAATAAAAATCAACAACTTAAAAGTTGCGAATGAAAGGGGACTCATATTATAAATAACACGTAAAAAAAAACCTTACCTCGAAAGAGGCAAGGCTTTTCATTGATTCCAATAAAACTTATCGTTTAATGCTCACGAGTCTCACGGAAAACAACATCAGGGTAACGTTCTTGTGCAAGACGTAAGTTAACCATAGTCGGTGCGATATACGTTAAATTATCACCGCCATCTAGTGCAATATTGTCCCACGCTTTCTTTTTAAATTCTTCAAGCTTACGTGGATCAGCACAATCAACCCAACGTGCAGTTGCAACACTGATGCCTTCGTAAATCGCATCTACTTTATACTCAGTACGTAAGCGATGTACAACCACATCAAACTGTAGAACACCAACCGCACCCACAATTAAATCATTTGAACGTTGTGGACGGAATACCTGTACCGCGCCTTCTTCTGATAATTGGATCAGACCTTTTTGCAATTGTTTTTGCTTCAGTGGATCTTTTAAACGAATACGACGGAACATTTCTGGTGCGAAGTTAGGGATCCCGGTGAACTTTAATAACTCACCTTGGGTAAACGTATCACCAATTTGGATCGTACCATGGTTATGTAAACCAATAATATCACCCGGATAAGCTTCTTCAGTTTGAGTACGATCGCCCGCCATAAATGTAACAGCATCAGAAATGCTGACATCTTTATTTAAACGCACGTGCTTCATTTTCATACCTTTACTGTATTTGCCTGAACAAACACGCATGAAGGCAATACGGTCACGATGCTTTGGATCCATGTTTGCTTGGATCTTAAACACAAAACCAGAAAAAGTTTCATCATTTGGTTCAACAGTACGTAAATCTGACACACGTGATTGTGGTGTCGGTGCCCACTCAGTTAAACCATCGAGTACATGATCAACACCGAAGTTACCAAGTGCTGTACCGAAGTATACTGGTGTTAATTCACCCGCCATAAACAAATCATAATCAAATTTGTTCGCAGCACCTTCAACAAGCTCCATATCATCACGTAACTCTTGAGCATAGTCACCCAGTGCTTCGTCAAGTTCAGGATTGTTAATACCTTTAATAATGCGGCTGTCTTGGATCATATGACCCTGACCCACGTTATACATGATCACTTCGTCACGTAAAATGTGGTAAACACCTTTTAATTCTTTACCCATGCCGATCGGCCAAGTAATCGGTGCACATGCAATTTTAAGCACGTCTTCAACTTCATCCATTAGATCAATTGGATCGCGAATATCACGGTCAATTTTATTCATGAAGGTAATAATTGGCGTATCACGTAGACGTGTTACTTCCATTAATTTAACTGTACGCGCTTCAACACCTTTTGCAGAGTCAATTACCATGAGGCATGAGTCAACAGCGGTTAGCGTACGGTATGTATCTTCCGAGAAATCTTCATGTCCAGGAGTATCAAGTAAGTTAATCAAACAATCACGGTAAGGGAACTGCATTACCGATGTTGTCACCGAAATACCACGTTCTTTTTCCATTTCCATCCAGTCAGATTTAGCATGCTGACCCGATTTCTTACCTTTTACAGTACCGGCTTTTTGTAACGCGTTTCCGAATAACAATACTTTTTCAGTAATTGTTGTTTTACCAGCATCGGGATGCGAGATAATCGCAAAAGTACGTCTTTTCGACACCTCTTGCTCAATAAGGCTATTTGACATGAATGAGTCTTCTCATTTGGTTAAATCTAATGGGCGCTATTTTCGCTGAAATTACGATCAGACACAAGGTCGAGCTGCAATTAATAGTTGCCAATTTCAGTTAATGCCTCATGTAATGTCGGACTAAAAGAAGTCACGCCACCAATAGGCTTCACACCCGCTCTTGCTAAGGTTTTTAATGGCTGAAATTGCAGGTCACAGAATATAACTTGTGTATTGTAAATTTGGCATTGCTTAATAAACTGCTCCATTGCAGCTAAACCGCCAGCATCCAGTAAAGGTACCGCATCTAAATACAGTACAAAGCCATCAACCTCATTGGTTTTATCCGCTAGTTCTGAAAATACCCGATCGGCAGCAGCAAAAAATAGTGGACCATTAATTTTAAATACTCGCCAGCCCGCTGGAATATCAGCCGTAACAATACGTTTATTATTGGTAATATCGGTTACTTTGACCATCTCAGCTATTTCTTTCATAAACAATACAGCAGCCAGCAACATACCAGCAGTAATGGCAAGCACCATATCGAATAAGATGGTAAATGAGAAACAAATCACAAACACCCAAAGATCACTTCTAGGGGCTGTTTTTAATAAATGCACAGCTTTAGCCGCTTCACTCATATTCCAAGCAACAACGAGTAATAAAGCCGCCATCGAAGGCATAGGTAAATAGGCTAATAATGGCGCCAATAACACTAAACTAGCCAGTACAACTAAACTATGAATAACAGCGGATATAGGCGTTTTAGCACCCGCTTTCACATTGGCAGCAGAACGTGCAATTGCAGCAGTAGCAGTAATACCACCAAAAAAGGGCACCACGATATTACCGATCCCTTGACCAAGCAACTCACTATTGGCGCTATGCCGTTTACCAGTCATACCATCGAGCACGACTGCGCATAACAATGATTCAATCGCGCCTAACATTGCGATCGCAAATGCAGCAGGTAATAGATCGGACACCAGCTTCCAGCTTAAGATTAATGGTTGTCCATTAACACCGGGTTGTGACCAAGGCCATTCAAACGTAGGCAAATACGGGGGGATACCAGCCCCCTGGCTACCATCGGGTAATAAATAGTGGAAACGACTACCAATAGTCGCAATATCCAAGCCCATATTATTTAATATGACAGCCAATATACTGCCAAAAATAATAGCAGGTAGATGCGCAGGGACGACGGTTTTTAGTTTCGGCCACAACAACATAATCATCAGCGTAAAAGAGGCAACAGCAAAACTTGGTAAGTGTAGCTGTGGCAGCGCATTAACTAATACCGCCAGTTTATCCCAATAATGATCTGGTAACGTCTCAATCGGCAGGGCAAAAAAGTCTTTTACTTGTAATGTAGCAATAACAACAGCAATACCGCCAGTAAAACCTAAAGTGACCGCCTCTGGAATGTATTCAATAAAACGCCCTAAGCGTAATACGGCCATGCTCACCAAGAGTAAACCTGACATCATAGTGGCTAACAGTAAACCACCAAAACCATACTGCTCGACGATAGGATACAAAATAACAACAAAAGCAGCTGTAGGGCCAGAAATGCTGTAACGACTACCGCCAGAAATAGCGATAACAATACCGCCGATGATGACAGTATAAAGTCCATATTGCGGGGCAACACCACTGGCGATAGCAAGCGCCATAGCTAAAGGAATAGCAATGATACCGACCGTGATACCAGCTAATAAATCTTTTCCGAATTTAGTCTTAGTATAGTCAGAGCGACTAACCGACTCACGTAATGCATGTGCAATACGTAACGAAAAAAGATGAGCCCTTTGCTGCATTCTACCGCCTTAAAGTGTTAATTAGATCACGCAATTATAATCATCTTGCTAACAGATACAATCAAGGTCAGCGCATTTAGCGACAAAATAGTCGTTTGCTTGATTCACATCAGAATTACCGACTAATTGTCTAAGTTTGTGCTTATGATCACATTATAAATGCGATGTTATACTTAAATAATGAATAATAGTCGATATAAAAACGTAAATAATACGCGGAAATAATGTCAAGATCGGCCAGATAAGGTTGCACAGCTTAAGCGAGCGCACTATTATGTCGGTTAATCCATAAACCTATAATTAATTTGGAAGCAATGATGTTAGTACTAGGACACACAAACCCTGATTGTGACAGCTTAGCGGGCTCAATCTCTCTATCTGCATTTTTAACAAAA
The DNA here is from genome assembly GCF_015082335.1 of Moritella sp. F3. Taxonomy (NCBI): domain Bacteria; kingdom Pseudomonadati; phylum Pseudomonadota; class Gammaproteobacteria; order Alteromonadales; family Moritellaceae; genus Moritella; species Moritella sp. F3. The sequence continues at coordinate 128,973 of NZ_BLRL01000012.1, forward strand.
CGCGATGGCAAAACAGTAACACCAATCATGCAAGGCGAACCTAATGCTGAAGGTCTTTTCCTGCTTGAACAAGCTGGTCTAGCGTGCCCTGAAATCCGTACATCAATTGCTGGTGAAGAAGTTTGGATCATTGATTACTCTGATTTCAACCAAGCACCAAAAGATGCTCGCCAAGCAAAAATTCGTGGTATCGTTGATCACCATAAACTAGGTGATTTCGAAACTGACGAACAACTTGAAGCTTGGATCTGGCCTTGTGGCTGTTCAAACACGATTGTATACCACATGTATAAGATCCATAACATCGAAATCGACCAGAAAGTAGCGGTTATGATGTTAGGTGCTATCTTGAGTGACACAGTTCATTTCAACTCGCCGACATGTACACAAATCGATATCGATGCAGCACACGAACTTGCTAAAATTGCTGGTATTGATGATATTGATGCATTCGTTACAGCACAGTTTGCTGCGAAATCAGATATCGCAGCAGTGCCTTCTGAAGAACTAATCTTACGTGACCTTAAAGTTTACACAATTGGTGAAAAAGACTTCTCGATTGCGCAAGTTGAGATCACAAACATCGATGCTGCCCTATCACGTAAAGAAGAACTACAAGCTGAACTTGTTAAGTATAAAGCTGAATTTGGTTACCACACAGCCTTAGTATTATTAACAGATATTACTAACCTTAACTCTATCGCTTTAATCGAAAGTGAAGAAAGCGCATTAGTGGCAGAAACATTAGGCGGTACTTTTGTTGGCGAACTTATCGACTTACCAAATGTTGTAAGCCGTAAAAAACAAGTATTACCACCATTGCAAACACAGTTTAAGTAAGTCGTCATCGACCACTACTTATAGCTCGAATAAAAGGCTACTAGTCTAAGATTGTGGGTATGAATACTAAAAAGGGAGCTAATTAGCTCCCTTTTCTATATTTAATAGCCAATGACTAATCATCAACATAATCTGTAATATGGTTTTATTTAACGCTCATTTTTATCACTATTATACATTTCATCAATGTCTTTTTTATATTCACTTTCAATCACTTTACGACGTAATTTTAATGTCGGCGTGATCTCACCTTTCTTCATACAGAATTCACGGTTAAGTAATTTGAATTTTTTTACTTTTTCAAAGTTAGCTAATTCACTTTGCAGATCTTGCAAACGCTTCTCAAACATAGTGACAATGTGACTATGACGTAGCAATTCTGCTTTACTTGAAAATTGTAAGTTAATCGAATTTGCATATTCTTCTAACGCTTCAAATGATGGCACGATCAACGCGCTAACAAAGTGGCGAGAATCCGCTACAATCGCAACCTGATCGATAAAATGATCTTTATTTAACGTACCTTCAACCAACTGCGGTGCAATATACTTACCGTTCGAAGTTTTCATTAGCTCCTTGATACGTTCAGTCATCACAACCTCACCGTTAGCTAAAATTTTGCCTGCATCGCCAGTTTTAAGCCAGCCATCAATAAAGTTCTTTTCAGTCTCCTCTGGCATATTGTAATAGCCCTTCATCACCGCATTACCACGCACAAGTATTTCATTGTCGTCGCCAATTTTAACTTCCATATCAGGTAATGGCAGACCTATTGAAGCAAAGTCATAACCAGTGCCACGATGGCAGCAAACGGTTGCAGTTGTTTCCGTCATCCCATAACCAGCTTGTATTTGGATACCAATAGACTGGAAAAACTGATTAATATCAGGATCAACTTTTGCACCGCCACAAGGTAAAAAGCGCGTGTTGCCACCAAGAATACCGCGTAGTTTCGAGAAAATAAGCTTGTCAGCAAGCTTATGCTGTTGAGCTAATAAAAACGACGGCTGTAGGTTATTATGGACTAAATTAAAATGCTTTAGACCAACACTTGTAGCCCAGTTAAAAAGCGCCTTTTTAACTTTAGATGCTGACGCTAAACGGCTGTGGATCGTGCTATATATTTTTTCGTATAACCGCGGGACTGCAACCAGTAACGTTGGTTTAACTTCTGCAATCACATCGATAATTAATTTGGGATTTTCAAGATGAACATTTACCGCGCCACAATGCATCAGATAAAAAGACCAGCTACGCTCAAGCACATGACTCAAGGGTAGAAAGGCTATTGATGTATCTGATTCAGATACATCAATCATCTTATCATGACTCGTAAATGCCGCAGCAAAGTTAGTGTAATCAAGCATTACGCCTTTTGGCTGGCCAGTCGTGCCCGATGTATAGATGAGTGTAACAAGATCATCCATAGTCGCATCAGCGAGTCGCTGTTCAAACTCTGCGTCTGCAGCTTGTTCACCTTGCTTAATAAAATCAGAGAAATGTACTGCTTTCGGCTCTGCTTTTAAATCGATGCTATCTGTCAGCGCAATAATCAGTTTTAAGTCATTAGCTTCTAATAGATGAAGGGCTTTATCAAACTGTTCCTGGCCACCTACAAATAGATAATCAATATCGGCATTATTAACAATATAGCGAGTTTGTTCGGTCGTATTGGTAGGATAAATCGGCACAGTCACACACCGAGCAGTTAGGATACCTAGATCTGCAAAGCTCCACTCGGGACGATTGTTGGCAAAGATACCCACTTTAGTTTGTACTTCACAACCCATAAATAGTAATGCTTTAGCAACACGATCAGCATTATTGAGTAACGCAGACCAAGTGATATCTTGCCACTGGCCTTGCTCTTTAAAGCGAATAGCGGTTGTTGCGTTACGTGCGGCAAATTTAGCTCTAAAACTGCTTACTAAGTGTTGTGTCATTAGGTTCTCTGATTATCCATAAATAGAATTAAACGCATAATACCCCTAAACGCATTTAAAGCGCCTAGATAAGTAACCACGGATAGTAATAATTAATCAGGAATAAGTACACAAGTAATAGGGGTTAGTGATGGCAAAAATAACAAAGAATCACCCTGTCATGTTTCTAAACGATGTAGCACATCATAATGGCATCTTCTCGACCTGAAGCCGCAGGATAATAGTTAATTCGACGATCCACTTCATTAAAGCCAGCGTTCAAATAAAGGTGATAAGCACCATGATTAGATTCGCGTACTTCTAGCCATAGCTGAAACAATTCTTGCTGTTGGCACTCTTGAATAAGGTGGTTTAACAGTAATTTCCCGTAACCTTTACCTTGTTGATCTGGCGCGACGGCAATATTCAGTAGGCTTGCTTCTCCCGCCACTTGATTGGCAAAATAGTAACCCATGATTTGCTCATCTTTAAGCAATAAAAAATTAAAATAGCGCGTACCAAAATTACTGGCTAATACTTTATCTGACCAGGGAAAGGCATGACTTGCTGTTTCTATTTTTTGAATTAAAGGCAAATGTTCAAGTGTGAGAGGAATAATTTTTGGCATTGAAGATCCGGTTATTATAACAGATTACATATAACTGACGATTTGTTGCCAAAGCTGTTTTTTCGCTTGAGCAGAATGTAACAGTACATCTAGATGCGGTGATGCGAGTTGTTTTTTAGCGGCAAGTTCAGATTGCTTACAGCCTATAGTCCAAATCCATTCAGGGGTTTGGTAATAATACTTTAGTTCTTCTTCTGTGATGATATGACTTTGACTCAGCTCTAGCTGTAGCGTACGCAAGATCTGGTTAATAAATTGATTATGTGGGGCAAGTTTGTCATTCGCAACAATTAAAATCTGGCAATGCTTAGGTAATGCTATTTTTTCAGCTTGACTAGCGAGATGAGGAAATTGTTGAGGTTTATGACACTGCCATAATGTGATACCCATTTGTTGTAAGTAATAACGTGAAAAATTACTCATTGGATAACCATATCAAGAAAATTTACAGAAGAAATTGGCAGGGGTGGAGAGATTCGAACTCCCATCACGCGGATTTGGAATCCGCTGCTCTGCCGTTGGAGCTACACCCCTATCATTGGAACAATAACCTATTGGTTAGTGTACCTATATCTAATAAATTAGATATATTTTAATTCAAGTATTCACCTTGAATTAAAATTTGGCGCTTGGCGATGCCCTACTCTCACATGGGGAAACCCCACACTACCATCGGCGTTATTACGTTTCACTAC